>JBFFWN010000010.1:0-28688 GCA_041570235.1 Lysobacterales bacterium
ACCGAGTTCAGTATTCTACAGTTGTTATTACAGCGCAGTGGTGAGGTGGTGGAGAAAAAGGACCTGTACCTGGCTGCATTGGGCCGTGAACCGGTTGCCTATGATCGCAGTGTCGATATGCATGTCAGCAACCTGCGAAGAAAACTGGGGCCGGCGAAGGATCGCAGTGAGAGGATCGAAACCGTGCGGGGTATCGGTTACCAGTACTGTGATGGTGGAGAAGCCTAGTGCCCCGAATGTTCTGGAAGCTGTTTCTTGCCTTATGGCTGAGCATCATGACTTTTGCTGTTGTGGTCAGCTGGATCAACCAGACGGTCATCTTGAGCAATGCCGTCGAGGAACCGGCGGAGGCTTTCCAATCCAGGGTCGACCGTTTCACGCAAAAACTGACCAGGGATTTGTCAAAGGGTAACACTCAGGACGCCCGGAAGACGCTGCAGATACTGCCACGCGGGTTACGCAATCACATTTTTGTGCTGGATCAGCAGGGCAGGGAATTGTCGGGCAGGGACCGTTTGCTGAAACGCAATAGGAAGGCCCGCGTAAGGATTAACCGTAAAATTGTACGGGATGCCAGTGGAAGCGAATACACACTGGTGACGGTCAGTCGCCTGCCGCCCCGTCCGCTGTTGGCGCCCGGTCCGCAGGGCGTGGGTATGCGACTGGGTGTGGCGGCCATCATCAGCGCCCTGGTCAGCCTGTTGTTGGCAAGGTACCTGGCAGCGCCACTGGATCATTTAAGCCGCGCAAGCCGCGCACTGGCCACTGGTGATCTGGCCACCAGGGTAGGCGCACCACTGGAAAAACGAAACGACGAGTTCGGTCAACTGGCGAGGGATATGGACGAAATGGCGGGTCGTCTGCAGGTCTCGCAGCAGGCCAATCGTCGCTTGTTGCGTGATGTCAGCCATGAATTGCGTTCGCCGCTGGCACGTTTACGGGTGGCGCTGGAAATTGCCAGAAACAAGGACCAGAGCTTGGTAGTCGAAGAACTGAACCGTATAGAACTGGAAAGTGAGCGGCTCGAGCAATTGGTGGATGAAGTGTTGACCCTGCTGCGCGAGACATCCGGGCCCCACGAATTGAAACTGGAGCGCTTTGAATTGGGCGAACTCTTGCACGACCTGGTGAACAACGTCAATTACGAGATCAATGAAGCAGGTTTTAGCGTGGATTTGCAGGCATCAGAAAATATGCTGATTGATGCCGACCGGGAGTTGCTGTGGCGGACTTTTGAAAACCTGCTCCGGAATGCCATCGTTCATTCGGGGGAACAACCCGGCATTGTCATTACTGCCACAAAGTCGTCAGCCAATGAGCTTAAAGTCTGTGTTTCGGATTCCGGACCGGGTATACCGGAGCCGCATATCAACAGGATATTTGAACCATTTTACCGTGTTGACGAAGCCAGGAACCGCCGTTCGGGTGGCCACGGGCTTGGCCTGGCGATAGCGGCTTCGGCAGTCAGGCGTCACGGCGGCACGATATCTGCTGCCAACCAACCCGGGGGAGGGCTCGTCGTGACGGTCACATTACCGGTCAACCCCTTAAGCGCGTGAATAGGGAAAGGCCGTCACCTCGTCGAGGCAGTTACAGTTTTCGATAACCATCAGCAGGCGATCGACACCCAGGGCGACACCGGCGCACTCCGGCATACCCTGTGTCAATGCCATGACCAGATGATGGTCTGACGGGTATATTGGCTGGCCGTGTTTTTCGCGTAGCGCGTTTTCAGATTTAAAGCGCTGTCGTTGTTCACCGGCATCGGTGAGTTCCTGGTAACCGTTGGCGAGCTCGGTTTGCCCGAGATAAAGCTCAAAACGTTCGGCCAGCGGTGGCGGGCCCGGACGAATGCGCGCCAGGGCGGCCTGGTCGCTCGGGAAATCGTAAACAAATGTCAACGTTTTTGCTGGCAGGGCAGGTTGAATGACAACACTGATCAACAGGTCCAGCCACTGTTTTTTGTCGAGGCCGATATCATCAATGCCATGGGCTTTGGCGACCGAGCATAGCGATTTGATGTTGGTCGAAAACGGGTCAATTTCAAGAAAGTTCCGGAACAACTGCCGATAGCTGAGGCGGCTGACGGGCCAATGTTCAAACATTCCATTGCCGCAAAACCTCACCAGGTCTGCCACCTCATCCATCAACCGGTGGTAGTCGAAGCCGGTTCGATACCACTCGAGCATGGTGAACTCGGGATTGTGGTTGCGACCCGATTCACCGGCGCGAAAAACCCTGCCCAGTTCATAAATATCACCTACACCGGCAGCGAGCAGACGCTTGAGGGCAAACTCGGGCGAAGTTCGCAGGTAGTGCCCATCATGTGTTTTGATCGATTCGATCGCAGGATCGGTATTGGCGGCTGCCGAGATGATGGGTGTCTCCACTTCCAATACCCTGTGAGAGGCAAAGTAGGTTCGTATGGCCTGCAACAACTTTGCGCGCGCCTTGAGCCGTTGTTTGTTCGCCGTTGGGCGCCAGAGATCAATGGATGTCATGTTCTGTGGATGTCATGTTCTGTGAAGTCTGTATGCAGGTGCAGACCGATGGTTTGCAGGGCCTGCTTTTCAAATTCCAGGTCAGCAATGGTCAGGGGGTGGTTCGCTTCCCAGCTGCGTGGCAGTGTTAATTGCACCCGATTTCCATCCAGGCTGATCTTGAATCGGGGTATGGCATCGTCCTCACGCGTCCTGCAAAAAATCCACGCCAGGCGAAGGCATAACAGGCTGATTGACAGCGCCCTGTGCATGCGCACCGGCAGTTTATCGGCATAATCCACAGGTATCTCACGCCGTTGAAAGCCCACCAGCACGGCCAGAAATTGTTGCTCCTGGTGTGAGAAACCGGCCATGTCTGATGCCTCCACCAGGTAGGCCGAGTGTTGCTGATAACTGGTATGAGAGAGGCTCAGGCCGGTTTCATGCAGGTCTGCAGCCCACCCCAGCATGGCCCGGTGGGCGTCGCCGAGCGAAGGCTCGCCGGCCAATTGATCAAATACTGCCAGCGTGGTTTCTTTAACGCGCGCCACCTGCGCAATATCTACGCCAAAGCGTGTCATGAAGGCCTTGACTGCGTTGTCCCTGGGGTCCCTTTGCTCGAGTCGTCCAAACAGATCCTGCAACACGCCCTCACGAAGGGCAAAAGGCGAAACCAGCATATCCCTGATCGATAATGCCCTGAACAGGGCCAGCATGATGGCCAGGCCGCCGATGAACACCGGCTTGCGTCGATCGCTGAGGCCCTCTATCTGGATTTGATCAATGGTTTTAAACGACAATGCCACCCGCCTTAGCTTCTCAAGTGCTGCCAGGGTGATGCCTTTTTTACACCAACCGTTTACCTCACACATGATGGCGGCTGATTTAAATGTTCCGGAGGAGCCAATCGCGATCTGCCATCCGGTTTTACGGTAGACCGATTGAATCTCCTGCAATTCTGCGGCCACTGCCGCGGACGCCTTTTTTAATTTTCGACTGGTGATTTTTCCGTCAGAAAAGAAGCGGCTGGTCACCGACACGCAACCGAACTGCATGCTTTCCATAATGATCGGATCGACACCCTCGCCAATGATCATTTCGGTGCTGCCGCCGCCGATATCCATGACCAGTTGTTTTTGCTGATGACCGCTGACCCATTGTGAAACACCCTGGTACACCAGTCTTGCCTCTTCACGACCGGCAATAACATCTATCGGGCATTCGAGGGCGGCTTCGGCAGCCTGCAGGAATTCCTGAGCTTTTTTCAAACGCCGGAAAGTCTGTGTGCCAACCGCCCGCATGTTTTTTTCGGGGATGCCGCGCAAGCGCTGCCCAAAGCGTGAAAGGCAATCCAGCGCCGTTTGCCTGACTTCGGGGTCGAGATTGCCATCCTCGTCCAGTCCGCCGCCGAGCCGAACCATCTCCTTGATCCGATCAAGAACACGAAGTTCACCGTGTTCACGGCGTGTCACCAGCATGTGGAAGCTGTTACTGCCAAGATCGACGGCGGCGTAGGTATCCGGTTGGGAGTCCTCTCTCATGCGCAGATTATACTGTCATCAAACGTAAAACGGGTCCTTTCGGACCCGTTTTTCGCAATGGATTTTGCCCGTTCAGGCTCAGTACTTGAAGCTCAGATCCAGTTGCAGGCGCTTGAAGTCAATCGGGTCGCCTGATTTGAGTCCAACATCGTTAATGAAGTAGGTAAAGTTGGCGTTAAAGTTCTTGATAATCGCGTAACTTCCCTTGATGACACTGCCTTTGGAATCGGTGCCGCCGCCACCAAAATCCGAATCGGTCAGCAGGCCGAGAACAGAATCGGCTTCAAGTTTCTGGTAAACATAACCAAATTGCCACTCACCCCTGTTCTTGGCAGAACCCAGTTGGAAGCCAAGTGCATAGGCGGTGTCATTTTCATCGGCCGCCTGGTTCTGCACATAGTTGGCGAATACCTTGGCGGGCTGATCAAACAGTCTGAAACCCAGGTCTGCAAAAACCTCAAGCTCTTCATAATCGTACAGATAGGTATTGGTGATCGGGTCAAAACTGTTGCCGTAGAAGTCATCGTCATCACCAAAAAAGGAACCGTTACCCGCGGTTTCAAAATTGTGATAGCCAATGCCTGTGACCAATTCGGCATTTTCGCCTATGGGTAATTTCACACCCAACTGGGTCAGGTAGGCAAATGACTGGTCCTTGTTGCTGTCGCTTTCGATCCAGGTACCCAGGCCGTTGGCAAAGAACATCCCATTATCCCATTTGATGCCTGTGCCTTCAGGACGCCAGTCGCTGTCCCAGAGCAAAGCATTTTTGCCAGCGCTGTGGACGAAATTGGCGAATTTACCACCATAGACGTGTGTGTCTTTCAGGCCGTTCCAGTCAAAGTAGGCCAGGTCAATTCTGAGATCCTTTGTTGAACCGCCGCCGCCGAGGGTCTGGTTGGATGAAACAGGGTCGTCTCCGCCGGAGGCCAGCCCTAAACCAACCTTAATTGTCGGTGTTGCCTGGGCAATGAGGGCGGCACGCGCACGGATTCTGTTACGGTTACGGTCCGGCTTGCCTTCGATATCAAAGCTTTCATAGCGATAACGAAAATCACCTTTCCAGTACATTTTGTCAGTCCAGCTGGACTTGCTGCCGGTGTCTTCAAGCTGCTGGGCAACCGCATCGGTTTTTTCACTGACGGCGGCCACGGATGCGGCCGTCTGCTGGCTGTTTTTCATTAACGCTTCATTGGCGGCGCTTAACTCGCGGTTTTCCGCTTCCAACCGGTCAAGCCGCTCAGCGAGTGCCTGCATCTGAGCGCGCATGGCCGCGAAGTCTTCATCGCTCGCGGCCTGGGAAACGACGGGCATTGTTAACAGTAATATGCACAAAACAATTGCGCTGTGGTTTCGGAATTTGTTGGTTATCACGTTAATAAATCCTCTTTATGTTCCAGGTTCTGTTCCCCTGGAGTTGGACATGGTCAGAACATTCAGCTTTGGGCTGACAGGATGAACGAGTGGGATTGTGTGATAGTTATATGACAGTTTTGTGACATTTCTTCGTCTGTCTGCCAAAAGGTAATGATTTTCAGGGTCTTCCGGGCCTGAGCGCCCTGGTTGAATGATTCAGGCAGCTCAGGCTTTCCTGTTTAATGGAAACAGGCAACGGAAGTCGCTGCCCTTGCTGACTTCGCTGGAGATTTCCAGGTGAGCATCGTGATTCATCAAAACATGCTTGACGATGGCAAGACCAAGACCGGTACCACCTGTTTTGCGGTTGCGGTCATCGCCAACACGATAAAAACGTTCAGTCAGGCGGGGGATATCCTGATAGGGAATACCAACGCCGTTGTCCCTGACGCTCAAAACCAGGTGCTCCGGCGTTTCCTGCCAGCTGACCCTGATCACACCCTTGTCGGGTGTGTAATTAATGGCGTTGACAATGAGGTTTTGAAAAGCGCTTTTCAAATCACTCTCCACTCCCCTTAGATACAGCCCCGGACTTATATCGAAGCGCAAATCAGGCTCTCCGCGGCTTAATTCCTCCGCCTGCTCCCTTAGTTGAGCCAATAAAGAGGGCACATCAACGGTGCCGGTATTGTCATGGTTTTCAGTGCTTTGAAGACGTGAAAGTTCCAACAGGTCTTCGAGCAGGGCATGCATCTGGCGGGCCTGTTTGAGCATGCGTTTTATGGCCTTGGGTTTGGCTTCTTTCGGTTGGGCTTTCAGAATTTCAAGGTAGCCAAGCAATACGGTCAACGGCGTGCGTAACTCGTGTGAAACGTTTGCAATCAGGTCACGTCGCAAGCGCTCGGTATGTTGAATTTCGGTAACATCCCGCATGATCAGCATGCGCTGGTTTTCCCTGACCCTGACAGAGCTTAGCTGAAGAATGACGCCATGATCCGTCGGGCAATCAATGATCATGGTTCCTCTTTCGTCGTCACCGGCTGCAAGCCAGTCTGCAAAACCCGGGTCACGTATCAGGTTGCTCAGCCTTGCAGAGCCCCTGGTCAGCTCATCTAATTTCAGCAGTTGCCTGGCAGATTTGTTGCGCCAGCGGATCATGTCCTTTTCGTCGATGACGAGGATGGCATCGGGGAATTCCTGTGCCATTACCTCAAAATCATTGATCAGTTCTTTGTAATGTCGTTGTTTTTCCGAGTGCTGGCTTTTCAACTGATTGATATGGTTGCCCATATTCGCCCACATTCCAAAACTTTTTGGCGGAGCGCTGTCGGATAACTGCAGATAATGGTACAGACGAAGTGAGTTGTATGTTTGCCAGACCAGGTAACACGCCAGGAAAACACCGGGAGCTATAATGGGATGCCCGATCAGCAAGCCGACCAGCATGGCCAATACCATTGCGATGAATAATTTGCCTATGTGACCGGCCAGCTTTGAATGGCTCTTCATGTGTCAGTTGCTACAAACCTGTATCCATGACTACGGACCGTTTGAATATAGTGGTCCAGGTTGACCTGCTCCAGCACTTTTCTCAACCGCCGGATGTGTACATCGACCGTGCGCTCTTCCAGGAAAACGTTGGTGCCCCATACATGGTCGAGTAATTGAGAGCGGCTGAAAGCCCGTTTTTCATGGGTGATGAAAAATTCCAGTAACCGGTATTCCGTGGGTCCGATGTGGATCTGCTTGTTATCCATGGATACCTGTCGAGTCACCGTGTCCATCGTGATCAGACCGGCCGTGATTTTTCCATCTTCATCACCGGGTTCGGTTCTGCGAATGACGGCATGAATTCTCGCCACCAGTTCACGGGGAGAGAATGGTTTGATGATGTAATCGTCCGCTCCTGCGTTCAGGCCACTGACCTTGTCGTCTTCGGAGACCCGGGCTGTCAGCATGATGATCGGGATATCCTGGGTCAGCGGGTTTTTGCGCAAATGGCGGGTTAACTGGGGCCCACTCAAATTTGGCATCATCCAGTCGAGCAACAGGATATCGGGCTTCTTTTCATTGATTTTGTCAATGGCTTCGCGTCCGCTTTCGGCGCAACTGACCTTCATGCCGGACTTGTTCAGAGCGAAACGTATCATCTCGCGTATGGCCGGTTCATCGTCAACAACCAGTACTTTAACTTTTTTTTCTTTCACGACTCACTCGCGGGTGACTATTGGGCGTCAGGAATTCAGTTTGACCATTATAGGGTCGAATATGACAATTTGGTGACATTATGCGGATTAGATTGGTCCGGTGACTTCAGGTTACCAGCCACAGGTCGTGCGCGTGATGCATCAACTTTCTTTGTCGGGGGCGTCTGTGTCACCGACCTCAATCCGGAGTTCCATCAGCCTGGCGCTGACCCGCGCACGTTGGTAGTAATCGAGGTCGGATCGCCTGTCCAGCCGTTCCAGCTGCGTAATAGCCTCCTCGGTGCCGCCGCGCTGGTAATAGGATTCTGCAATGGCCTCGGTTGCGCGAATCTCGTCACCGGCGAGACTGGCGGCCCTGGCGTACAGCTCATATAGCGCGGGATCGGTTTTTCGCGATACCAATTGCTGTTTCAGTACATCGATGGCGATCCTGGCATGTTCGGCCGAACCATCATTCAAAAGCGCCCTGCCATATTCCAGTGCAATTGCCTGGTTGCCGGGAAACACCAGGTGCAATTCGGAGAGACTCTTGAGCGCCTGTTCATTGCGGCCGCGTTTCCAGTTCAAGCTGGCCATTTGCAATTGATAGGCCAGTTGGTAAGGCTCCTTTTCGAGTAAGCCGCTGAGCAGCAGTTCCGCTTCGTCGTACTCGGCATTTTTTTCCCTGGCGATGGCGAGTCCATACAAAAGCCCGTTTTTCCTGGCATCCGGAAGCGGTTTTTCCAGTTCTGTCTCAAAGTAACTGATCGCCTTGCCCGGGTCGTTCTCAAGCAGCGCTCGAAGCCTTGCCTGGACGATGTAGAACTGACGCCCGTCAGATGCCGTCACCCCGGGCAGATTCTGAATACGGCTTTTCGCCTCTGCAATACGGTTGACAGAGACCGGATGGGTACGCAGAAACTCCGGTGGCCCTTCGCCATTTGCGCGGGTGCTTTGCCCCATCTTCTCGAAGAAATCTGCCATGCCCTGGGGATCATAGCCGGCAGCGGACAAGGTTCTGATGCCCACCCGGTCGGCTTCGATTTCATTGTGCCGGGTAAAGTTGATCTGTGCCTGTATTGTCGCTGCCTGTGCGCCGAGCACGGCGCCGGTAATGACCTGTCCATCACCACCGCTGGCCAGGATAAGACCCAGCATCGCCAGCATCGAAAGCGTGTTCATTGTCTTGGCCTTCTCAAAAGCACGGTACATATGCAGTTGCGTGATGTGTGCAATCTCGTGTGACAGTACGCCGGCAACCTCATCCTGGGTGTCTGCCAGCAGGATAAGACCGCTGTGCAGAGCAATGACGCCACCCGGTGCTGCAAATGCGTTAACCACAGGTTGATCGAGCACAACAAAGCTGAATGCGGCCCCGGGTTGGTCGCTGTTTGAGGCCAGGCTGTAACCCATATCTGAAAAGAAATCGCTGATCAACGGGTCTTCCACCAGCAATTCGTAGGCCCGCAATTGCCGTATCAGGCTCTCGGCGTATTCTTTTTCTTCGCTGTCGGATAAAATGGTGCTGGCGGAATTGCCCAGTTCGGGCAGGTCGACACGGCCCGTCTGGGCGACACTCGACAGGCTGACGGCGGCAACCAGTACCGCAATCAATACCTGGTTGATCAAGTTGTGTTTTCGCTTGACCGGAATCATGCTTTCCCCGAGACTGATGTCATGGTGTCTGTGACACTGTCAATGTGTTTTTGTTCGTCAATTCAGCATTGGCAATGGATTGAATTTAACACGATCTACCTCAAAAAAGACGTAATTTATCATGCAGATTAAAATGTATACCAAGGGTTACTGTGCATATTGCTATGCGGCGAAGAAGCTGTTGACCAAGCGTGGCCTTGGGTTTGAAGAAATTCCCGTGTCCGGCAATGCCGCTGCGGAGCAAGAGATGCGTGAACTTTCCGGTCGTAGGACCGTACCGCAAATTGTTATCGATGGCCGGCCAATCGGTGGCTATACAGAGCTGGTTGAACTGGACATGGAAGGCAAACTATGAGTACAAAAATTACAGTTATCCCCGGTGACGGCATCGGTCCTGAAATCATGACGGCCACCCTGCGTTGTCTTGATGCGCTGGATTGTGGTTTTGAGTATGAATTCAAACAGGCAGGCCTGGTGGCGCTGGACGAAAGTGGCGAGCTGGTGCCGCAGGACACGCTCGATTCCATACGTGCTAACCGCATTGCGCTGAAGGGGCCATTGACCACGCCGGTGGGTGAGGGCTTCCGCTCCATAAACGTCAGCCTGCGTAAGGAGTTCGACCTTTACGCTAATGTACGTCCTGTCATTTCCATGCCTGGTACACGCTCGCGTTACGAGGATATAGATATCATCACAGTGCGTGAAAATACGCAGGGCGCCTATCTCGCCGCTGGCTCGCGGATCAGTGACGATGGTGAAACCGCTGAGTCGAAGATGGTGGTGACCCGCAAGGGTTGTGCCCGTGTTTCACGTTATGCTTTTGAACTGGCGCGCTCGGCGGGCCGTAAGAAAGTCACGATCGTTCACAAGGCCAATATCCTGAAGACCGTTTCCGGGATGTTTTTGGACATTGCCCGCGAAGTGGCTCGTGAATACCCTGATATTGAAGCCGAGGAAATGATCGTTGATGCAACGTGTATGAAACTGGTTATGAATCCCTGGCAATTTGATGTGATCGTCACGACCAACCTGTTTGGCGACATCATTTCCGACCTGTGTGCTGGTCTGATCGGTGGTCTGGGCCTGGCGCCGGGCGCCAATATTGGTGATGGTGCTGCCATGTTTGAGGCCGTGCACGGCTCCGCGCCGGATATTGCGGGGTTGCATATTGCCAACCCCTGTGCATTGATTCTCAGTGCGGCGCAGATGCTGACTCATCTTGGAATGGATGAGCGGGCGCGCAAATTGCGTGCGGCAATTCGGGCGACCATCGTGGCGGGTGACCGGATAACACCTGATCTTGGTGGCCATGGCGATACCGTTTCATTTGCGGATGCCATAATTGACCGGCTGTGAACGCCGGTTAAAATATGTTGCAAAATAGCAACGAAATTACCAAAAGACGTCAATTGCCAAAACTTTTGGCAAAATCTTTGCAGTTTTTTTTCACGGGACCCTTTTTGTAATAAAACAGCGGTTTAGCAGGTGTTGTGTCACACAAATCCTGTCCTTGGTGTATTTGCCTGATATGGCTGTTTTACATTGACATATTGTTGTTTTCCTGCCATATTCCGTCATAATTCCGCATCGCTGTGGGTCAGGCATAAGGGTTTGAAATGAGGTTCCGTTTTTTGACAGCATTATTGTTAGTGATTGGGATGCTCCCAACGCTTGCTGTTGCACGGGTTTCAGGTATGCCAATGGCTGGTCTGAGCGTCGGTGGGACGGGACTGACGCCTTTCTATGTTCTGGGTTTTGAACTGGGCCCCTGGCAGGATTATCTCGCGCACGAATTAACCCCTGATTACATGTTGGATCCGGATGCGGTCTTGCAACCGGTTACCTGGATGAATGAACATTCCGTGGTAGTTCTGCCATTTTTTGCCCAAAAAATACTGGGTGAACCCGAGACCTATCTGCGGTTGGAGGTCGATTGGCAGTATTCCAATCAGCTTGCCATGACCAGTTTTGATCCGGTTATGAGTTCAAACACCCGTGGGATGGAGCGCAGGCTGATTTCACCCGGCTTGTTACACCGCATTAATGACAGCCAGATATTGGGTATATCGGCAGTTTTCGCCACACAGAGCTTCGGTGTTTCCCGGCTTGGTTTGCATAGTTACGAACAATCCCTGCCGGCCAATTTGCGCTCGGGCATATATGATCCCTATCATGAAACCGGTTATGGCGCGGGTGTAAGCCTGGGTCTGAGCAGTGAAATTACAGAAGGTATTACACTCGATGCAGGCTATCGTTCACGTATTGATATGAACGAATTTGCCAATTATCGTGGTGTTTATTCCCAACCCGCAGATCTTGATATTCCGGCGCGCGCCAAGCTTGGCCTGGCGTTCCAGGCAACCGAGCATTCCTGGTTAAATGTGTCTGTTGAACGTGTTCTGTATAGTGAAATCGGTGCCTTTGCCAGTCAAAACCTGCCGGGCCGCTTCCTGTCCCTGTTAGGCGACTCGACCAGTCCTTCGTTTTCGTGGGACGACCTGACCGTATATTCCGTTGGTTGGACCTGGGCAGACAACAAGGGCTCTTCCTGGTATATCGACTTCAGTTCACGCTCGCAGCCATTGCCGAGCTCAAAAATCCTGAGCCAGGCAATCAACAGCGATCTCGCTCAAAATGCTATGACCGTTGGTTATAGCCGCCAGATGAGCATGACCAGCCGGTTCAATCTGAATGCCGCGTACGCGCCTGCCGAGTATGCATTCGGCGGCAATGTGTTGGGTGTTACAACGGACCAGTTAGATCAGGATTTCGAAGTTGAAGCAAACTGGATTTGGGACTTCTGAGACACCCGGTTTCCGCCCGGTTTGAAAACCGTATTTGCCGACCTGCTCCTGTTCCGACTCGCAGTATCCAGGGTTTCCATAGATGAATCTCGTAACCTTATGGTTTAAAAGAACATTCGCCGACCCCCAGGTGGTTATCCTTGGTGTCGTGCTGGTTGCTGCATTTGCCATCGTTATCGGCATGGGGAAAATGCTGGCGCCGGTATTTGCCAGCATTGTTATTGCCTATCTGCTTGAAGCCGTAGTCATACGTCTACAGGCCGTCGGTTTGCCGAGGTTGGTATCGGTTTTGCTGGTTTTCGTTTTGTTTCTGGCCAGCCTTTTCTTCCTGTTGTTCGGACTCGGGCCGATGCTGACCCGTCAGGTTACACAGCTTGTTCAGCAGATTCCGGCCTATATTGCCCAGGGGCAGGAACTGCTGCTGCAGTTGCCGCAAAGATACCCGCAAATGGTTTCGGAAAGGCAGGTTGAGCAATTGATCAGCAGTGTTGGCGATGAACTGGCGCAGGCCGGACAGTCCTTCCTGACCTGGTCACTGGGTTCTGTCGGGAATGTAGTGGGCTTGCTGGTATTGTTGATCCTGGTGCCGGTGCTGGTTTTTTTCCTGTTAAAGGACAAGGTCGTTCTGATCGATTGGTTAAAAAGCTTTCTGCCAAAAGAACGGCATCTCGTATCCTCTGTATGGGCTGACGTGGAAGCTCAGATTGCCAACTATGTTCGCGGCAAGGCCGGCGAAATTGTCATCGTTGGTGCAGTTAGCTACATCACCTTCGTTTCAATGGGATTGCAGTATTCTGCTCTTCTGGCCACCATGGTCGGATTTTCAGTGTTGATTCCCTATATCGGCGCAGCGGTGATAACGCTTCCCATCGCTTTCGTGGCTTATTTTCAATGGGGCTGGGGTTGGGATTTTGGTCAGGTAATGATCGCATACGCCATCATCCAGGCGCTGGATGGTAATGTGCTGGTGCCATTGCTTTTCTCTGAGGCGCTCAATTTACACCCGGTAGCCATTATTGTGGCCATCCTGATCTTTGGGGGCTTTTGGGGGTTTTGGGGTATCTTCTTTGCGATCCCGCTTGCCACCGTTGTGCAGGCCGTACTAAAGGCCTGGCCACGGCCCGAGAACGATAACGAGCCCCCTGGGGAAGCTGCATCGTAACGCAGTCACCCCGTTGTTAAAGGGCCTCTGAGGCAAAATCCGCCAGGCGCGAACGTTCTCCACGTTGCAAGGTAATATGGGCCGAATTAGCCCAATACTTGAACCGGTCCACTGCAAAGGTCAGGCCCGAGGTTGTTTCGGTCAGGTACGGCGTATCAATTTGACCGACGTTGCCCAGGCAGATCATCTTGGTTCCGGGTCCTGCGCGGGTCAATAGTGCCTTCATCTGTTTGGGCGTAATGTTTTGTGCCTCGTCAATAATGACGTAACGGTTCAGGAAGGTTCTGCCTCGCATAAAACTCATTGAACGTATCTTGATGCGGTTTGCCAACAGATCATTGGTGGCTGCACGGCCCCATTCACCACCTTCCAGTGATTCTGTCAAAACCTCGATGTTGTCGGTCAGAGCGCCCATCCAGGGCGTCATTTTTTCTTCTTCCGTGCCGGGCAGAAAACCGATATCTTCACCAATGGAAACGGTAGCACGTGTGACGATAATCTCGTTGTACAGTTTTTCATCCATGGTTTGCGACAGGCCCGCAGCGAGGGCCAACAGTGTCTTGCCGGTTCCTGCCATGCCCAACAGGGTAACAAAATCGATGTCCGGGTCTATCAGCAGGTTCATGGCGAAATTCTGCTCGCGGTTTCGTGCCTGGATTCCCCAGATATTATTTCTGCCTGTCTGGTAATCCGTGGCTATCTTGAGCACCGAGTGTTCCTCTGATACTTCAATGACTATGGCTTCAATACCATCACCGTCGCCAATAACGACGCACTGATTTGGATACCACTTGTCGCCCTCTACGCGTCTAATCCGGTAATACGTGGCGCCGTTATCACTCCATGAGTCCACCTCGGAGTAACGTTCCCAGAAGGATTCGTCCTCATAACTGATACCCTTGTAAAGCAGGTCTACATCATCGAGTGCCCTGTCATTGTGATAGTCTTCTGCGGGCAGGTTGAGAATGGCTGCCTTGATTCTCAGGTTGATGTCTTTTGAAATCAGGACAATTTCGTGGCTTTCGTATCTTTCTTTCAGGGCCAGGGCTGTACTGAGAATCTCGTTATCTGCAAATGGCCCTTCCTGCAAAAGGGTCGGATGTTTTTCCGTGGGACGCGTCTGAAAATAAAGCCGGCCATGTGCAACGGCCAACTCCAACCCTTGCGGAATAAGCAGATCGAGTCCGTTTTCGAGCTTTGCCACGCCCTGTGCTTCCATCATTTCACCGATGAAACGACTCACTTGGCGAACATTTCTGGACACTTCCGTAAGACCTTTCTTGGCCGCATCAAGCTCCTCGAGCACGATCATCGGCAGGAATACATCATGCTCTTCAAATCGAAAAATCGACGTTGGATCATGCATCAGAACGTTTGTATCAAGTACATACAGGCGTTTGTTTTTTCCCATTGGTTTGGCGTTTCCTTTGCGGGTGTTGGCGGCCGGTTTTGTTGGTCGGTCTCAGGGCAGGGACCTGATGGCTTCGAGAACGGCTTGTGCGTGGCCCGGCACTTTTACTTTGCGCCATTCCTGCCGCAATATTCCGTCCTCATCGATCAGGAATGTGCTGCGCTCTATTCCCATGTATGTGCGACCGTAAAGCTTCTTTTCCTTGATCACATCGAATAACTCGCATAAAACCTCATCGCTATCGGACAGCAAGTGAAACGGAAACCCATGCTTGCTACGAAAATTATCATGGATTCTGACCGAGTCACGCGATACGCCCAGTATATCCGCGCCCGCATCGCTGATTTCAGCGTACAGATCACGGAAGTCCTGGCCCTCCCGGGTGCAGCCCGGTGTGTTGTCCTTCGGGTAAAAATAGATGATCAGTTTTCGACCTTTGAAGTCGTCTAGAGATAGCGTTTGATCGCTGGTGGCGGGAATAGAAAAGTTTTTGACGCGCTTTCCAATACTGACCATATGTACTCCCATGGCATGTTTGGGTTTATGTGAATGACAAAAATTGGCGTTTTTTCGTCGACTCCTTCTGGCAGGATACTTGTCAGTCAGCGGGTCCGCAAGTACTATTGCGCGACGTTCTGAATTGACGAAATGAAACTGGTTTTCCAGGCTGTTTTGGCAATATGAGAACTGTGATCGAGGGAGGCTGTGGACGTTGCCTTTGCATAAATGCACTTTTCGCTTGAAAATGGTGACCAAACGGACCATTTATACGGCATACTGGTATTTCGAGCCGAACCCATTGCTGTAAAATGGGTAATGAACCCGCCCGCGATAAAAAGGCCTGCATGACTTTGACGGTCCTTGCGAGGCAATGACGCGATACACTGTATATCCTGCTACTGAGGGCAGGATTGAATTGACCGGAATTAAAATATGATGATTTCCCTTTACCGGACCATGATGCTGTTGATACTGATTTCTGTTGTCTCCGGTTGCTCTTTATTTGGCAATGGCAATCCTGAATACCTGGACAGTGTTGAAGTTGCACCGCTGATTATTCCCGAGGGCCTGGATGCGCCGGTGGGAACCGAGCCGGTTTTGATTTCGGTGCCGGAAATGAGGATGCCAAGCGGCGATGAGTTGGAACCGATGCCTCCCCGGGTTGTGAGTACGGCCGGCCAGCAGGAAGCAAACGCTTACCTGGCCTGGTCTGCAGAGGGGGCTTACCTGTTGGTTAAAGACACGCCGGACAGCGTGGTCGGAAGACTCAGATATGCAATTGAAAACACCGGTATGACCTTATTGAAATTTGACGAATCCGGCGCCCACCAGTTTCACTACTCTCAGCCCAAAACGACCGTTGACGAGGGCTTTTTCTCGCGGATGGCATTCTGGCGTGGCAACGACGGTGACCTGGACTATTCAGGCACCTTTATGACCAACCTGAGACCAGATGGAAAAAACACCCGGGTCTACCTGTTGTTTGGTAATGGTGAGCAGGTAGATACTGCCGGAACCGAACATATCCTGGGCATTTTCATGGAACGTTTCGGTTAAAACCAGGGCCCTTTATTGCAGATCAGGGTTTCAACGTTCCAGCAAAGATAATTTATTCGGCTTCCCATCCCATTCAGCGGCGTCTTCAGGCGGCGTACCCGCTTCGGTGATCACCGGCCAGATCAGTGACAACTCCGCATTGAGTTCAATGAAGCGTTCCTGTCCTTCCGGCAGGTCATCTTCGGGGTAAATGGCCTCGGCTGGACACTCAGGTTCACACAGCGTGCAATCAATACATTCTTCCGGGTCAATGGTCAGGAAATTCGGGCCTTCATGGAAACAATCCACCGGGCAAACTTCCACGCAATCCATATATTTACACTTGATGCAGTTCTCTGTAACGACAAAGGTCATTGTATCGGATTCCTTTTTTGGCGGGTCAGCGACCGGAAAAATATCATGCCCAGACGAATAGCAAGGGCTAAACTGTAAGGATACTAAAATTTGTGGATTCGTCACAATGTTTCATTGCTTGGGTTACAATACGGATTCACAATAGGCCAGGCTTAATCGCAAGCTGAACCAACGTATTTTATGGGTGTTTTTTTCGAAACATCTGTTGATTGACTGGCGCTAACTAAACGGTATTTATCAGGATTTTATATGTTTAAACGATTTTCCCTCATTGCGCTGCTGATCATTTCAAGTTCATCGGTATTGGCGCAGTATGACAATCCAAGAAAGGAGCGCTCGCAGGCGGGTTCACGTGACGGGCGTTGGGAGGGCAGTGTCATACTGGCTTTTCAGAATGGCCTGGATAAATCCTACGAGGGTGGTTCAGAGCTGTCGATAGACAGTGCGACCGGATGGGGTGTCAGCTTTGCCTGGAACTGGACCGACCAATGGAATCTTTCCTATCGCCTGGTATCGGCAAGTCCAAATTACACTGCGCTGGTGGTGCCTGAAGATAGCAATATTGTTCCACAGGTACTGGAGCATAAAGCATCAAAAATGTCACACCAGTTCAACGTCACCTACAACTTCAGCAGGAAGGCTTTCACACCCTATTTGTCCGCCGGCATCGGTTACGGCAAAATTGATTCCAACGTTCCCTCTGCACCGCCAACGACCGGATGCTGGTGGGATCCGTGGTGGGGTTATATATGTATTTCTGACTGGCAGACCTACAAGGCATCGGGCTTCACCTATAACATCGGTGCCGGGTTGCGATGGGACATCAACAACGCTATTTATACCAAGGCCTCGTATTCCAGGGAGTTCATGGATGTTGAAAACGGCTCCATCGACTTTGACCTGGCGATTTTCGAAGTGGGCTTAATGTTCTGAAGGTGGGCAGGGCTGTTGTGAGTAAAGGCCGGTATTGATTTACCGGGCATGAATCACGGCGCAATTGCGCAAGGAGAGTGGAAATGAGTGATTTTGGATTTGGTAAGACCGTGCAACTGGGTTTTGATGCAGCGATTCAACAGGTGACGGAAGAACTGGCCAAAGAAGGCTTTGGCATTTTGACCGTCATCGACGTACAGGCAACCCTTAAAGCAAAACTGGATATCGATATGCCGGGTTATCGTATTTTGGGCGCCTGTAACCCCGTTCTGGCCAGCCAGGCAATTGCGGCCATACCTGAGATCGGTTTGCTTCTGCCCTGCAATGTGCTGGTTCGTGAAGACGCAGAAGGCCTTGTTCATGTCAGCTTCATGGATCCTGGCGCCGTGCTGGGCCTGGTAGATGATGCCGCAATAGAGCCACTGGCGAAGCAGGTCAAGCAGAAGCTCGAGTCTGTCATGGCCGCGCTCTGATTTTTTAAGTCTTCAGATACCCTTTATGATCGCTGGCAGCTTTACCCGTTATGTGTTGTTGATATTGCTGGTTTTGGGTTGCCCGTTATCAAGCTATGCGGTTGATATTGAAATTCCGCATGCTGAAAACCTGGCGCTGACGGCCAGTGCATCGGCCCAAAATGGTCTGCCTGTCCTTGTCTTTGTCAGCCGTGATGCCTGCCCGTATTGCCGTACTTTGCGACATTCGGTCCTTGCGCCCATGTACGCTGCAGGCAAGTTTGAGCAGCGCGCCATTTTACTTGAGGTCAATATCGACCGGACCGCGCCGTTGGTTGGCTTTGATGGTGAGTCGATCCTTGCGAAAGACTTTGCCGATCTGTACAAGGCGAGCATCACACCCACGCTTCTGTTTCTGGATGCGCAGGGAAACCAGCTGAGCCCGCCAAGGATCGGAATATCCAATCTTGATCTTTACACGTTCTATCTGAACCGTTCGATCGATGAATCGCTTGCAAGGTTAAATTCGCATGGTGTGAAATAAGATCTGCGGGCTCATATGGCCAGGCAATAAAAAACCCCGGGCCATGCGACCCGGGGTTTTTTTAAGTGCCGGTTTTTATTTCCAGCCGTAGCTGAATTCAACTTCCCACTCTTTCATGCCAATTGAAATCGTTTGTGCGTATCGTGGATCAGGGTAGTCCAGCATGTTGGGGCCTGATACCTCTTCTTTAAACGCGTACATGAAAGACATGTTGAATTCATCACCCGATGACAGTTTGCGGGTAAAGCCGAAGGTGGCATGGTCTTCCATGACACCAGGCGCCAGAATGTTGAACACCACTTCACTCGAAGGAATGGGCTGCTCCCCATGGCTGAAACCAACGCGCCACGTCCAGTCATTTCCAGGGGCCCATTGAGCGCCGACTTTGTAGATCATCATGTCATCCCAGCCAAAACCGGCACCATTTTTACCGCCCAGGCAACTTGACAGGTCGGTACCACCGGCGCCTGCGGTCGGGCAATTGTACAGGTTGCTGAAAGTGTTACCCACAGAGGGTACATCGCTGTACCAGATGTTTTCTATATCGAAGTTAAGTGCAAAAGCCTTGCTTGGACGAAAGGTGATACCAGCTTTGAGATCAGCAGGTATGTCCATATTTCCGCCATCAGCAAACAGGTCTGCATAGTCCTTGAGTTTGCTCATCTTGATTTTTGGAGCATAGCTCGCTGCGAATGCAAACTTGTCAGTGATATCCCACTGCATGCCGACTTTGACCCCAAGACCATATGACTGGTCATGACCATTATTTGTCAGGTTCATCGGCATCTGTGTGCCACCACTGGCTGCAAACGTTTCCGTATAGCCACCGAAAGCACCAAGGCCACGGGCAGCAAATACCTGCATGACGCCAACCAGGGATACGCCAAAGGTGAAATTATCGCCGACACTGCGGGCATACCCAACATCGAGGAATGCCTGGCTCAGATCAACACCGGCACCGCCGTTTCCACCCAGTAACCCACCACCATAGGTGCCGCTATAGGTTCCAACGGGTGCTGGTCCCGGGCCATCCGGGTCAAAAGTCGCGGTTCCCCATTTCCAGGTTGTATTCATGCCGCCCCGGCCGTAAAAAGCAGCCGCCCAGGCACTTTGGTCATTGATTTTCCAACTGCCCGCCATGTGTGGAATAAAGTGGTACTTATTTTCGCTGTTTTGTTCGGTGGGGCCGATCGTGAAAGCACCACCCTGTCCGTTGGAAAGGCTGCTTGTTGTTTCGTAAAACCTGTCCGGTACGAACACAGCAAGACCCAGATCGTATTTTCCGGCACTGGCGAGTGCTGAGGCCGGATTATTGGCCATCGAAATGGGCTCTTCCGGCATCGCAAGCCCTGATCCGGCCATGGATTTGTTCTTCGTTCCAGTACCGTGAGTGAAATAACCATTGGTTGCCCAAACCGGGGTGGTAACGAGCAATGTGATGATGGCTGCGGTCAGCCGGTTGTATTTGATAAGCCGCATTGTGGCGATCCTCGAATTGATTTAAATGAATTAACTTTGTTTGTAGTTTGTGCGGTTATATTCTATTTCGCTAAATTAAGAAAACCTAATAGAAGCTTCACTATAGAGATACAGGCGTGGAAATCAAGTAAATCCAGACTTTGGATAGTCTCATGATGGCCTGTGCGAAATCAAGTAGGGTATGCCTCAGATGGCGCAGCGTTGATTTTCACAAAACAGTTCATACAACACCTCCACGATCCTGGATGCCTCACCGCTTTTAAGTGAATAATAGATGGTCTGTGCTTCCCTGCGTGTATTTACCAGGCCTT
This sequence comes from Lysobacterales bacterium, assembly GCA_041570235.1. Classification (GTDB taxonomy): domain Bacteria; phylum Pseudomonadota; class Gammaproteobacteria; order Xanthomonadales; family SZUA-36; genus SZUA-36. The sequence goes on from JBFFWN010000010.1 coordinate 20,227, forward strand.
CTTTGCGCATTCTTGAAAGGTGTTGAGACAATGGAGATTGGGGAATCTCCAATAAGTCGGCAATTTGCCCGACGGATTTTTCGCCATCCGCCAACTGGCACAAAATCATGAGACGATCTCTATGGCCGAGCGTTTTCATTAATGCACTGGCGCGGTCTGCCGATTGAGCCATTTGATTCAGGTCCATGTCTGAGTTCTGTTGCATGCCGCCGGTGTCCTTTCTTTAACTGTCTGTTCTACGATTTTTAAAGTTCAAAACAATCCAGGTCTCGGCTGACCCGAATTGCTCCATCATGACGTGATTGAATAATCTGCAGATTTTTCTCAATATTATAGAGGCTGCGCGCCATAAAGTGGCTTAGTACCAGTGTCTCAGGCCCAGCCAAAGCGGCTATATTACCAATAATGCCGGGTGTTGCGTGCAATTTCCTGCCTGTGCCACTGATATTTTCAGGAACCGGCATATGCATAACCAAAATATCGGCGTTTCGGGCAAAAGGTATAAAGCTATCGAGGCTGCCATTTTGGTCACCTGAGAAAACAATACTTTTATTTCCTATCCTAATTCGATAGGCCAATGTCGGAACAGGTCCGTGAGGAACAGCCATCGCCAGTATTTCGATATCGTTTTCGGGGTCCGAGAAGACCGTCTTCGATTCCGCCTGGCTAACATCAACTTCAATTGGTTCGAGTTTGATCAGTCCTTCGCTACCGTCCAGATAGCCGGAAAGATAAGCAAAGGCGCCATAATCCGCGTCCAACAGGCTTTTCAGGTGGGTCTGAATACCCGGATAGCCACCGCTTCCAGTTGGCCCGCTGATGGAAAGCGCAGTTTCCCGGTCGGAAAAGTAGCCTGATTTCAGAAGCGCCACGAGATCAGTGGCATGATCGGTATGGAAGTGACTGATGGCTATGTGGTCGAGGTCCTCAAATCGAGCCCCTGCCTCACCAAACCGCAGAAAGGCACCGCCGCCGGCATCGATGAGAAAACGGGATTTGCCATCGACCCAAACCAGGTAAGCCGTTGACGCCCGGCCATCATCGGCAATCGGACCTCCAGAGCCAAGCACCTGTAATACGAGGCCCCCGCTTGAGGCGCAATGGTCGCCGGCGTTCGCAGAGCTTGCAGATATTGGTTCGTCAGCCAATAGAATCTGGCTGATAAACATTAACAGGATGATGATTCGTGATCTCATTAAGCTAATTTTAATATTTGACAATGTATATTAGAATTTTACACGATCTTGTTTTTTATGTTAGCATTTTCTAATATACGCCGTCTTTGGGCAGTATGCCCCTTAACTCAAATCAGGAAATGGAATGTTTTCAAAGCCCGGTAGCGGCCCTGCCGTATTGAGAAAGGTCAGTGAGGAAGCGAAAAAAGTCGACCCTGCAAAGCGTCGTGATTTCCTTAAAAAAGGACTCGCGGTAGCAGGAGGCGCCATAGCCGGTACGTCTTTCGCATCGACCATTAGCGCAGCAGACAATAACTTGCCCCCCAATTTGCCGGAGTGGAGCAAATCACTGGGTGCGGGTGTCATCACCAACCCTTATGGTCTGCCATCGCCACACGAGAGCACTATCATTCGACGGACTGTGCCCTGGCTGACCGCTGACCGGATTGCCGCGATCAGTTTTACGCCGTTGGCGGAGCTGGACGGTATCATCACGCCAAGCGGCCTGGTATTTGAGCGCTATCATGCCGGCGTGCCACAGATTAACCCCGAAGACTATCGCCTGATGCTGCATGGCATGGTCAAGAACCCGTTGATTTTTACCCTGGATGATCTGCGTCGTTTCCCGAGCACATCGGTCATCAATTTCCTTGAGTGCCCGGCCAACGGTGGCATGGAGTGGCGTGGTGCACAAATGGACGCGCTGCAGTTCACCCATGGCATGATCAGCTGTTGTGAATGGACCGGTGTTTTGCTGAGTACTCTTTTGGAAGAGGTCGGCGTAAAACCCGAAGCCAAATGGATTCTTGCCGAGGGTTCAGATGGCGCCCATATGAGCCGTAGCATCCCGATGGAAAAAGCCCTGGATGACACCTTGATTGTCTATGCCCAGAACGGTGAACCGCTCAGGCCGGAGCAGGGCTACCCGGTGCGAATTTTCAACCCCGGTTGGGAAGGCAATACCAGCGTCAAGTGGTTGCGCCGCCTGGAAGTCGGTGACAAGCCCTGGTATCACCGGGAGGAAACATCGAAGTACACGGACCTGCTCGCCGATGGCCGTGCCCGAAAGTTCAGTTACGTGCAGGAAGGCAATTCGGTGGTGACATTCCCCTGTCCGGAAAAACCATTGAAACAAAAAGGCCGTTACGAAATCGAGGGACTGGCCTGGTCCGGAAGTGGCAAAATCAAGGCGGTGGACGTATCGTTTGACGGTGGTATCAACTGGCAAAGGGCAAAGTTGAAAGGCCTGGTTTTACCCAAGGCGCTGACGCGTTTCAGTCTTGAATGGGAATGGGATGGCTCCCCTGCGCTGATACAGAGCAGATCCACCGATGAAACGGGTTATGTGCAGCCAACCTATGCGCAATTGCGTGAGGCCCGCGGCAGCAGTTCGATTTATCACAAGAACGCCATTCATACATGGCGTTTGCACGCAGATGGGACGGTGACCAATGTCCAGATCAGCTAACAGAAATATATCAGTCATAAGCCTTGCCGCCTGCCTGGTGGCCCTGGCTGTCGGCGTTCATGCTGCTGATAAAACAGGGCACTATGGCATTGGGAAATCAGCAACTGCGGAAGAGATCGCCGGTTGGGACATCGATATCCGGCCTGATGGGATGGGTTTGCCGGAAGGCAGTGGTTCGGTTGAAGACGGTGAAATGATGTACGAGGAAAAATGTGCATCCTGTCATGGTTCCTTCGGTGAAGGTGTAGGCCGTTATCCCATACTTGCGGGGGGCGAAGGCACGCTAACCGAAGATCGGCCGGAAAAAACCGTAGGCAGTTTCTGGCCGTACGCCAGCACGCTTTGGGACTACATTCACAGGGCGATGCCGTTCCCCCAGCCGCATTCGCTGAGCAGTGAAGAGGTTTATGCGATAACCGCGTATGTTTTGTATCTCAATGACCTGGTGGAAGACGACTTTGTGCTGACGGCGGATAACCTGGCGTCAGTGGAAATGCCAAACAGGGACGGTTTCTTTTTCGATGACCGGCCGGATACCAATAACACTGCCTGCATGAAGGACTGCAAGGACCCTGACAGCGTAAGGATTGTTTCCGAACCTGAAATGGCGACATTACAAATAGAAGAGGAACCGGCAGCTTCGAAGGAAGTTACATCAGTTGGTGAAAAAATCTATCAGCAAGCCTGCCAGATGTGCCATGAAGCCGGCGTGGCCGGTGCGCCGATGACAGGTGACGCCAATACCTGGGCGGCCAGGATTGAGCAGGGCCGTGATAAACTTTTGAGTAGCGCCCTGCAGGGCATCGGCATAATGCCGCCCAAGGGTGGTCAGTTGCAGTTGAGTGATGAGGAAGTTGCCTCTGCCGTTGATTACATGATCCAGCAAGTAAAACAGGATTAAATAAACAGTATGTTGAACAAGAAATATTTATGGATAGCAGCCCTGACCGGGTTCGTACTGATGATATTCGGGCCGGTGACCGCCATTGGGCAGGATGACATGATGAGTCGTATAGAAGAGGGCAAGGCAATTGCTTTCAACCGCTTCAAGGGCAACTGTCTTGCCTGTCATCAAATGGCCGGTGGTGAACTGACGGGCAACTATGGTCCGCCTTTGATCTACATGAAGGCCCGCTACCCCGACCGGGACGCCTTGCGGGAGCAGATCTGGGACGCTGCGATCAAGAACCCGCATACACGGATGCCGCCTTTTGGCCGCAACCGTATTCTGACCGAGCAGGAAATCGACCTGGTGACCGATTTTATTCAAACCTTATGACACAGATTTTTATTACAGGAGCTATTCAATGAATTTACGACGCAGGGCCCTTGTGAAGGGCTTGTTAGTTGCCGCCGCGGTGATGGCGGTGCCTCGCTGGCTGTTTGCAGCACGACCTGATGCCGCCTTTAACGCCAATGATGCGGATGCGGCAATCACAGATGCATTTGGCGGACCGGCTACCGAGAGCGACCAGGTGATGCTGAAAATCCCGGATATTGCAGAAAATGGCGCGGTGGTGCCCGTCACTATCAGTACCGATCTTGCGGATGTCGAGGCGATTGCGGTTGTGGTTGAGAAAAACCCGACACCGTTGGCAGCACTGTTTGAATTGACTCCACAGTCCGTTCCGGAAGTGTCCGTGCGCATCAAGATGGGGGAAAGTTCTAATGTGCGTGCGGTGGTAAAGGCCGGCGGTAAACTCTACTCGGCCAGCAAGGAAGTCAAAGTCACCATTGGTGGATGTGGCGGTTGATAGCCGTCTAACTGGATAAACAGGAAATATTATGGGCAAACCAATCAAAATCAGGGCAAAGATCAAGGGTGATATTGCCGAAGTCAAAGCATTGATGGAGCACCCGATGGAATCGGGTGCAAGAATTAACGCCGATACCGGTGAAGCAGTGCCAAAGCACTACATCAAAGAGGTTGTATGTAAGCACAATGGTAATGTTGTCAATACGGCTTACTGGGGCACGGGCGTTTCGAAAAACCCTTACATGGCGTTCAAGTTCAAGGGCGCCAAGTCGGGAGATACACTGGAGATCAGCTGGATCGACAATACCGGTGATACCAGTACAACGGAAATTGCATTTAAATAAGCGGTGCAAATTCCCGGCTTAAAACTATTACCTGGTAAAAGGCATAACGGAGCGTAAGCTGTGAAAAGATTATTTATTGCATGCATGCTGGTGTTCACGATGATGAGCGCGCATGCGACACCCGAACAGGACAGGCTTGCGCTTCGTGATTTTTTCGCCAAGCGCTTCCCGGCGCTGGACCTTGAAGACATGATCAATGGGCTGTATGCCTTTGATGAAGGGGCCCGTGAACAGTGGTTGGAAATGGAAGACTTTCCACCTTACGAAATTGCCATCGAAAATGGCGAAACAGTGTTCAATACGCCTTTCGCCAATGGTAAAACCTATGCTGACTGCTTTGAGAATGGTGGTGAAGGCATCAAGCAGAATTTTCCGTACTTCGATGCCGGGTCCGGCGAAATCATCACACTTGAGTACGCGATCAACCAGTGCAGAACCAAAAACGGCGAAGCGCCTCTGCCATGGATGACAGGTGAACTGGCGCAGGTATCCGCATACATGGCCTATACCTCGCGCGGCAACAAGATGAATGTCGTCATACCGGATGATCCACGCGCATTGGCCGCATACGAGGCGGGCAAACAGTATTACTACACACGCCGCGGGCAGTTGGAATTTGCCTGTGAAAACTGTCATATGCAGTCGGCCGGTAACCTGTTGCGTGCCGACCGACTCAGCGGAATGCTCGGGCAGGCGACCCACTGGCCGGTGTATCGTTCCAAGTGGGGCGAAATAGGCACGCTGCATAAACGCTTCCAGGAATGTAATTTACAGGTGCGGGCAGAGCCTTATGAAGCACAGAGTCGACAGTACCGCGAATTGGAGTATTTCCTTTCATTCATGAGTAATGAGATGGAAATGAACGGACCGGCATCAAGGCGTTGATGGGAAAGCAAATATGAAACGTAAAACAATAGTCTTACTGGCTGCCCTTGTGACTGGTATGTTGATCAATACACCGGTTTTTGCGACCGATGCTGAACAGTACAAAAAGGCACTCGAAAAAGTCCAGGCCCAGCGTGAAGAGGCTGCCAGGACAGTGCAGCTTTGGAGCACCACCGGCGTTTTGCTGAAAAGCGCGGAAAATGCTGCCGAAGCCGGCCACTACGAACAAGCGGTTGAACTGGTGAAAGAAGCCGGATTACATATCGAACTTGCCCTTGCGACTGCCGAAAGGGAAAAGAAAACCTGGCAATCGAACGTTCCGAAGTAAGCGGAGACCCGGCAATGTTGGACAGACGTGAGTTTCTCTCGATTTTGGGTGCAGCGGGAGCCGCAGGCTTATTGCCCGCATGCAGGACGACGCAATCCAAAGAGGACATCTATAAACTTTCACCTTTTGGAAATGCCCGGATCCTGCATTTCACCGATTGCCACGCGCAACTGGAGCCGGTGTATTTCCGTGAGCCCAATGTCAATATCGGTATTGGCACGGCACAGGGTATGCCCCCTCACCTGGTGGGCGCAAAGCTGCTCGATCATGCCGGTATGCAGGCGGGCTCAAGAAACGCCCATGCCTTTACCTACCTGGATTTCGCCTCGGCGGCGGAGACCTACGGCAAGGTGGGTGGCTTCGCCTACCTGAAAACCCTGGTTGATCAAAAACGCGCCGAAGTGGCAGACGGCCAGTCGCTGCTTCTGGATGGAGGGGACACATGGCAGGGTTCGGCAACAGCTTTGTGGACCCGCGGCAAGGATATGGTGGAAGCCTGTAACCGCCTCGGTGTGGATATCATGACCGGGCACTGGGAGTTTACCTACCAGCAGGAAGAAATCCTCGAAAATATCTCGGAGTTCAACGGTGAGTTCATCGCTCAGAACGTAAGAGTCTCCGAAGATGCGCTGTTCGACGGGGCAGAGGCATTTGACGAAGACACCGGCCATGCTTTCAAGCCCTACACGATACGTGAAATGGGTGGACGAAGGGTTGCGGTTATTGGCCAGGCATTTCCCTACACGCCCATTGCCAACCCGGGTCGATTTATTCCGGACTGGTCTTTTGGTATCCGCGATACCGATATGCAGGAAATGGTCGATCAGGTTCGCGCTGAACATCAACCCGATGCAGTTATCGTTTTGTCACATAACGGTATGGATGTGGACATCAAGATGGCCAGCATTGTTACCGGTATCGATGTGATCCTTGGCGGTCACACCCACGATGCAGTGCCAAAACCCGTGATGGTCGACAATCCACGGGGTAAAACGCTGGTCAGCAATGCCGGTTCCAATGGCAAATTCCTGGCAGTGCTGGATCTGGATATCGGTGAAGGCCGGATCAATGACTACCGATACCGCCTGTTGCCGGTGTTTTCGAACCTGCTGGAAGCGGATGCAGGCATGCAGGCTTATATCGATGAGGTTCGCCGCCCGTACCTCGATCAATTGAACGAATCTTTGGCGGTGACCGATTCTTTGTTATACCGGCGCGGCAACTTCAATGGCACCTTTGATCAGTTAATCTGTGATGCCATGCGTGAGGTGGGTGATGCACAGATTGCGCTTTCACCCGGTTTCCGTTGGGGAACGTCGATCCTTCCGGGGCAGACCATCACCATGGAACGGCTAATGGACCAGACTGCAATGACCTATCCGGAAACCTATGTCAGGGATATGCAGGGGTCCGAATTGAAGATGATCCTGGAAAGCGTGGCCGATAACCTGTTTCACCCCGATCCTTATTACCAACAGGGCGGCGACATGGTACGCGTCGGCGGGCTCAGCTACAACTGCAATCCCGGCAAGGCCATGGGTGAGCGGATCAGCCAATTGAGATTATCTGATGGCAGCCTGCTGGATGCCGATAAGACCTACAAGGTGGCCGGATGGGCCACGGTAGGTTCCAAATCACCCGGTCCGCCCATCTGGGAAGTGGTCGCCGATTACCTGCGTGACAGGAAAGTCGTCAGGGTGGATAAACTCGATACTCCCAGCCTCAGCAATGTGGCCGGAAACCCTGGTCTGGCTGATTACCCCGGTAAAATTCTATGAATACGGGGTTTGCCCGCCTGTCGGTTTTGATAAGCCTGATGTATGCCTGTTTGTTGGGATCTTCTTTGCAGGCCAACGAAATCAGCGGCGAGGAATTCAAACCCTTTGCCGAGAAGCACGTCATATTGCAGATGAGTGACCAGGCCAACGAGGCCGTCGTCATTGATACGGCCAATAACCTGATCAAGAATTATGGTGGCCCCGACATGATCGATATCGAAATCGTCACCTTCGGAAAGGGTGTCAGGCTGTTGTTCGAGGACAACCCGCAAAAGACCCGCATTGCCAGCCTCGTCGAGAATGGTGTACGGTTTTACATCTGCGGGAACACGCTCGATACGATTGAAAGAGAAGAGGGCAAAAGGCCCAAAATCAACCCCTCGGCAATACCGGTTCAAGCCGGCGTTGCACATATGATCGACCGGGTCGATGAGGGCTATATTCTGATCCGGCCCTGAGTGTTACCGACCAGTCATCGCTGGTAACAAAGACAAATTTATCCCGGGGTTGCAAGTGGCAGAACCCCGGACCTCCATCAGAATTCCGCAACTTCGAACGATAAATCTGGCCAATACGACTTCGACAGGATACGTGGCAGCGTTGGCGGCGCTATGGGTAGTCCCTGCTGAGACATGCCGTGAACCCATCCCTGGGGGCGCGTCCAAAACATCCATGTTTTGTACGGTCTCAGCAGGGACTACCCACATCCCCGCCTCGGTTCAATGGAT
>JBFFWN010000011.1:0-28526 GCA_041570235.1 Lysobacterales bacterium
CGATGGCTCAGGGTACAGGTTTCACGCAGATCGTGTGATCGAGCTGGACGGGCTGAATCCGCAAATCGCCGCCAGGATGGCCTCAGCGTTCAATCGTTGGAAACGTTATGATGATGCACGGCAGGCGCTGATGAAAGCTGAGTTGCAGCGTATAGCGTCAAGCGATGGTTTGTCCCGTGACGTATCCGAGATTGTGAATAATGCATTGTCTTGAGTTTTCGCGGCTCATCAGCCATTTCCCTGGCCTGATACCAATATGACCGCTGCTGCCTGCCATTGCCGTGGTGCCGGTGCTATTTGCCCGGTCCTGTTTAAGAGCGGACCGGGGAAGGATTACCGATGAAAAGGTACATGCTGGCCGGCCTTTGTGCACTGCTGATCGGCGCCTGTGTCTCCCAGGCTGGTAAAACCATCACCCCGCTTCAGATTGAAGGTTTGAAATTTGAAAACCAGACCGACAGGCAGGTATCTGCCGTGCGTTTGCTGGTGCCCGCAACGGGCGCGTTTGTCTCCTGTGGGAACGTCGCCCGGAATTCCATGTGTTCAACGACATTTCCGGAGACCAGCTATACCGGAAACGCGGTGGAGATAACCTGGAGCCAGGGTGGCCAGATCTATTCAACCGGCCAGTTCAACCTGCAGCTTCCGGACAACGTGATAGAGGGTGTTCCGGCGATGGTGTACGTGGTCATTGCTGCGCCCGGCTCAGCCGGGGCGATGATCATCCAGTCAAAAACTGACTGACTGTCTCAATTTTCCTGTCAATATCCCGCATCAATTCCCCTTTAACGCTTTCAGAAATAGTTGTCGCTCCAGGTCAGCATCGGTGCGGGTCGGGAATTTGACCGGCAATCGAAGCTCATTACTGAAGGTGATATTGAACTGGAAGCCCTCCTGATTATCAGCTGCAAACACCCGGCTAACCAGCGCCACTTTGTCCAGCACTACTGCAAAGCCCTGCAATTCGTATATCGACCGGCTCATTGATTGGTCTCCTTTTCGTCCGCCCTGTCCCGCTTCTTTCCGTCGCATAAGCTGCGGGCCGTTATTGTACCCTTAGCTTGACCGGCAAAACATGAATTCGCCTTCATACCCGTCATCAACCGTGTTCCTCAAAACCTGTTATCCTTAAAGTAAGATATTATTAACCAGGTTACTGGCGCCGGAGTACAAATGAAAAAGCTGCTGATATTGCCCTTGCTGGTGTTGTTGACGGCCTGCGTTCAATACTATTATCCGGAAACCGCGATGGAAGACGGCGTTTATTACGCTGAGGATGATCCAAAATACATGGTATTTCAGGGTGGTGACCCGGGTGCTGTTTACTATCCTTGGGCCTCACTGGATTATTTTTACCTGGGTTATGGTCCTTATTACCCCTATCCGATTTATCCTTACTACACGGGCTTCCCGTTCGGAATGCTGTATGGCTGGTCGCCATGGTATTTGCCGGACAGATATTACGGCTATCACCCATCCATGTATGGATACAATTATTATAATCGCCACCACCGGGGCTGGCGGCCTTATAACGGCTATTGTGCAAATTATGGCCAATGCGGGAAGAGGCGCGGAAACCGCACGGGATATGGTCAGAACCGCTTCGTTGGTCAGCAGAACGACGTTGCTCCGGTCAACGACAAGGACATTATTGATGGCGTCACGCCAGCTGATAACCTGGAAAATATGAAATCTGCCGGAAGCAGAAGTAGCGTCTCCAACGGTCGTTTTATTTTGACCCTGCCGCGAGGTTATGCAGGTAACCAGGGAATGACTATCAGCCGCAATGAAGCCACAAAGACCGGAAGAGACAAGGTTGACCCCATAATACCCAGTGCGAATTCCAGGAACATCATTGTCAGCGCAACGCCATCGGTGGTGACAGCCCCGGCGAGTGCTGTATCAAACAGATCCGCACCTTCACAGTTCAACCGTCCCGAAGCGCCAAACACACAAGCACCATCCCGTTCGCGGTCATCCGGCATGCCAGCGCCAAGCCGTTCCTCGGGCGTAAACAACCGGTCGAGATCCGGCATGTCGGCGCCACGATCACGCCCATCCAAAAGTCGTTCGTCTCGTCCGGTCAGGGATCTCGACTAGCTTTGACGTTAGTTGCTGTTTTCTTCATGACAATTGGCAGTCGAAAGAGCGGATCTTTTTGCACTAAACTGCCGATTGAATTATTTAATCCGGATTTCTTTTAAATGGCCGATTTAATTACCGAGATACGTGAACGTCGTGTTATGCCTGCTGTCGGCGTCTATGTCGCCGGTGTTTGGGTGCTGATTGAAATCCTCGATCGCCTGGAATCCAGGTACCTGTTATCGCCGTACCTGACAGATGTAGCGTTCTGGGGTCTGTATTCACTGATCCCGGCCGTGATGATGATTGCCTGGACACATGGCAGGCCGGGTAAGGATAAGGCCACTCGGCTCGAAAAGGTTGGTGTTCCGATTAACCTGATCGCAACCATCGGACTTTTAATGACCGTGTTTGGGGGGAAGGACCTGAGCCTCGCTGCCACCGAGATAACCCTGAATAACGAACTGGGTCAGCAGGAAACGCACTACATCACCTCCGAAACATTCCGGCGCAGAATGGCGGTGTTCTTCTGGAAAAACGAATCTGCCAATACGGAACTGGATTGGCTGCAGTACGGCATCACCGAGTTGCTGGTGCAGGATTTACAGCAGGACCCCTTCGTACTGGCGACTTCTCCGTGGAATAATTTTGCCAATGGCTTTTACATGAGAATGAGCCGGGCCGGTTTCAAGGATGGCCTGAATGTGCCGGTTTCATTGATGCGCAAAATAGCCGACCGCGCTAACCGGCAATACTTCGTTGAGGGTTCATTCAAGCAGGAAGGCGGCCAATACGTCGTAACTGCAAGGATTTGGGAAACGGATACGCTGGGCCAGGCCGGAGAAATTTCCGAGCGCGGCTGGGACATCTATGCACTGATCGATCGTATTTCCAAAAAGGTCCGGAATGCTCTGGATGTACCCGACAGCGGTGGCCGGATAGCAGAGGACCTGCCACTGGTAGAGACCTATGGTGAATCAGAGGAAGCACTCAAGGCCTATATCGCCGGTCTGAACGCTCGTCTATTTGACAACGACTTTGAGGCCTCAAACGAGTATTTCGACCGCGCTATCAGCATTGATCCCGATTTTGTACTGGGTTGGTTTCGGAAAGCCGCCAATATGCTCGAGAGTGGTGACTTGCCGGGCGCCCAGGAAGCACTGGCCAAAGCCCAACAACTGGACTACCGGCTGCCCGTGCGTGACCGCAACCAGCTGAAATTCATGTTGTATCGTCTATCAGGTGAACATGAAAAACTGATGGCATTTCTGCGTCTTCAGGCGCGCATTCATGACGATTCCACTTCCCATGATCGCCTTGCCAGCATACTGATGGTGACGGGTGAACTGGAACAGGCCAAACAGGAGTCGTTGCTGGCCCTGGAACGCGATGCTTTGAATATCGGTATATTGTTGCGCATGTCAACCCTGGAGCGGGCCACTGGCAACATGGATGCAGCGATTGATTATGCAAAGAGATACCAGGAGCAGAGGCCCGAGGATGTTGAATCCCAGCTGTTACTGGGTGACCTGCTAAGAGACAGAGGCGATCTGGATGCTGCCGAGGAGTACTACAAACAAGCCCAGGTTCTGCAGAATTCGCCGGTGCTTCCGGCCTTGAGACTTGCCATCATCGCGGCGCGCAAGGGTGATTTCACTGCAGCCAGGGACTACCTGACAGAAGCCGAAGGGTATGCCACCTCAGCGGCGCAAAAGGTGCTCGTCAGGCAGGGCGCAGCCGTGCTGGAAGAACGGTTGGGCAGGATCGGTGATGCCATCGGGCAAATTTATGCGCAGGAGGAATTTCTGCTCCAGTCAAGTGGCGCGTTGCAGGTGACCCTGAGCGTTTACACACCGCTGATTTCCTATTACCTGGTCACTGATAAAGTGGATGAGGCGAGGCAGGCATTGGAAACAGCTAAAAGCAAACTGACAGCGCCCGTGGACAAGTTTCTGGCCTTTAGCGAAGCAGTGTATTACGCACATGAAAATCAGGTTGAAGCGGCGCGCGAAGCATTGGTGAAAGCCCATGAAATTGTCGAGCAGTTCCGAATGAAGTTTCTGAACATTCAGATCAATATCGTTGAGGGCATTATCAATGAGACGCAAGAGAACTACGAATCGATGGCGGCAAATTACCAGTCTGCGATCAACTTGATTGATCAGTCTGTGATCGCCGGGGATCTGTATCTTTTAAAACCGCAACTGTACGCCGAGCTCGCATCCGCCCAGGTTAAACTGGGTCAGCTTGCTGAAGCAGAAAAGTCGATTTCGGCCGGCTTTCTTCTGGACCCATCCGAGCCGGCTTTGTGGGTGGCCGAGGGGCGTTTAAAGCAGGGTAAAAAGATGTCACAGCTGGCGCTGGCCTCGGTGAACTATGCCCTGGCCATCTGGAAAGATGCTGATACCGACTATATCCCGGCAAAAAAAGCCCGCGATTTGGCCGCGGAACTGCAGGCGGAGATTCAATAATTTACATTTTTCCATGGATTTCATTACAATGCGCGGCTCGAGATAGCTGGGTGGATATTGAGTGAAACAGGCACATACATTTGATGTGATCGTAATTGGCGGCGGACACGCGGGCACCGAAGCCGCGTTGGCATCGGCGCGCTGTGGCGCGCGTACCGTATTGCTGACACACAGCATTGAGACCATCGGCCAGATGAGTTGCAATCCGGCCATTGGCGGTATTGGCAAGGGTCACCTGGTAAAGGAAATTGACGCCCTGGGTGGCGTCATGGCACGCGCGGCGGATGCTGCCGGTATCCAGCTTCGTACGCTCAATTCAAGCAAGGGGCCGGCAGTGCGGGCCACCCGGGCGCAATGCGACCGGAATCTGTACCGTGCGTTTATACGTAAAACGGTTGAAAACCAGCAGGGCCTGAGTATTTTCCAGCAGCCCGTTGATGACCTGTTGATGGATGGTGATCGTGTGATCGGTTGTCGTACCAGCATGGGACAGGAGTTTTATGCGCCTGCGGTGGTTCTGACCACCGGCACCTTCCTGGGCGGCAAAATTCACATGGGGGAAAGTCAGAGCTCAGGGGGTCGTGCCGGTGACCCGCCATCCATTCGCCTGGCAGAACGGTTGAGGGAAATGCCCTTCAATGTCGACCGCCTGAAAACAGGGACACCGCCCCGTATCGATGGAAAAAGTGTTGATTTTACCCATCTGAAGGAACAGCCGGGTGATACGCCGAGGCCGGTTTTTTCATTCCTGGGCAAGCACTCCGACCAGCCGCAGCAGGTCAATTGCTGGATCACGCACACCTCTGAGAAAACCCACGATATCATCCGTTCGGCCTTGCACCGTTCACCGATGTATTCAGGGCAGATAGACGGCGTTGGGCCGCGCTATTGCCCGTCCATTGAAGACAAGGTTGTACGTTTTGCAGAACGTAACAGTCACCAGATATTTGTTGAGCCGGAAGGCCTCAATACCCGCGAGTTGTACCCCAATGGTATATCCACCAGTCTGCCTTATGATGTACAGGTGGCATTTGTGCATAGTATCCAGGGTTTTGAGAACGCGCATATCACACGACCGGGTTATGCGATCGAATATGACTTTTTTGACCCGCGGGGCCTGAACTTCAGCCTCGAGACGAAACCCGTCGGGGGCCTGTTTTTTGCCGGCCAGATCAATGGCACCACGGGCTACGAAGAAGCAGCAGCACAAGGTCTGATCGCCGGTCTGAATGCTGCACGCAGCGTCAAGGGTGAAGCGGCCTGGACGCCACGCAGGGATGAGGCTTATATCGGCGTGTTGATCGATGACCTGGTTACCCAGGGTACCCGCGAACCCTACCGCATGTTTACCAGCAGGGCGGAATACCGCCTGCAGCTACGCGAGGATAATGCGGACTTGCGTTTGACCGGAACCGGTCGTGAGTTGGGCATGGTGGACGATGAGCGCTGGTCGTCGTTTCTGACCAAGAAATCCGCGATAGAAGCAGAGCAGGCGCGATTGAATGCGATTTGGGTGACGCCTGATAACGACTATGGTAAATCAATGAAAGAAACGCTGGGTGTCAGCCTGAGCAAGGAAGCCAAGGCCCTGGATTTGTTGAAAAGACCCGAGGTTTCCTATGCCGACCTGATGAAGGTTTCCGGTCTTGGTCCCGGCTGCGATGATCTCAAGGTGGCTGAGCAGGTTGACGTGCAGGTCAGATATGCAGGTTACCTGACAAGGCAGGCGGGTGAAGTCGAAAAGAACCAGCGTAACGAGAACACCCGTATTCCCGCGGGATTTGACTATGGCATCGTGCAGGGTTTGTCAGCTGAATTGCGGGAAAAATTGCTCAAAACCTTGCCTGAAAGCGTTGGTCAGGCGTCGAGAATCCCCGGTATGACACCGGCAGCCATTTCATTGCTTTTGATTTACCTGAAGCGTCAGGGTGGTAAGCAGCAGGTTGCATGAGTCAGTTTTTTTTGTTTATTACAAATAACCAACGATAGATTTACATCTTTTTAACCCGCAATCGGTATGCTTTACCTGCAAGTTGACTGTGCCTGGTGTGTCGCTTCTCATGACAGGCAGTCCCCACACTTCTATGCCTATTGCGATGCACCGTTTGAAACCCTGGCCACCTAGGCCGGGGTTTTTTTTGTCCAGCATGAGCGGCTTCGGTCAGTTTTGCGCTGCGCCAGAAAATGTTATTCGCTACTAGCCTATCTTCTGCCTTTCATATTCATAGCCGGCCTCCGGGTCGTTGAAAACATCAATATCCAACTCGCCTTCACTTTTGGCGACAACAGTGGTTACCATCGAATCACCGGTTATGTTTACCACCGTGCGGGTCATGTCGAGTATCCGGTCAACCCCCAGGATCAGGGCAATGCCTTCCGCAGGCAGGCCGACCTGTGACAATACGCCTGCCAGCACCACCAGGCCAACACTGGGAACACCTGCAGTACCGATGGATGCGAGTATGACCATGACAACCACCATCAGGTATTGGCTGGCGGTGAGGTCAATGCCGTAATACTGGGCGATAAACCCGGTGGCAATACCCTGCATGATTGCGGTGCCGTCCATGTTGATGGTGGCGCCGAGTGGAACCGTAAACGAAGCAATCTTATTGCTGACACCAATCCGCTTCTCAACTGTTTCCAGGGTCACCGGAATGGTGGCGTTACTCGATGCAGTGGTGAAAGCAAACAAGGCCAGTGCTTTCAGCTTGAACAGGAACTTTAACGGGCTCAGGCGTGTAAGCGATGAAAAAATAAGCGGATATACCACCAGTGCATGTAAAAACAGGACCGCAAACACCAGCCCGACATATTTGCCCAGGGCGGCAAAACTTTCTATGCTGCTGGTTGCTGCAAGTATTGCGATTAAAGCGAAAACACCATAGGGCGCAAACCGCATTACCAGGGTAACCAGCTTCATGATGATGGCATTGATATCCTGAAACCAGTTCGCCACCCGCACGCCGACGTCCTTGCTGAGCGTGATGGAAATCCCCAACAGCACAGCAAAGAAAATGATGGGCAGCATCTGGCCGTCCGCCATCGCTGCAATCGGGTTGGTTGGCACCATATCGATCAGTACCTGGGTGAAGGGGGTTGCCTCGGATATCTGTGTGTCAGCTGCCGTAATCGTCTTGTCAATCATGCCGGGTTTGAAAATCAATGCTGAGCCCAATGCCAGGCATACGGCGATTCCGGTTGTAAACAGATACAGGATGATGGTTTTTCCGCCCACCCGACCAAGCATTTTAGGGTCGGATAGAGAGCTTGAGCCGCAGACCAATGAGACAAATACCAATGGAACCACCAGCATTTTCAGCAGGCTGATAAAAATCTGGCCGACAACTTTGAAAAGTCCGTCGATCAACCAGTACTGGGACCAATCGGGGTTGCCTGAAATGTTCAGTATCAACCCCGTTATCGCGCCCAGGATCATGGCAATAAAAATTTTCGCGCTCAGACTCATTTTGTTGGCGGAAGTCATCGAAACTCCTTTATTTTGTTATTACATGCTGCGTCACTATAGTGACAGTCAACTGTTATGCGATAGAATCTACCGTCCGTTTAAACACAAACTGTAAAAGGCCCTACCATTGAATAACGACGCGACTCCCCCTGTCAGCAACTTTATCCGAAATATTGTCATTCAGGACCTCGAATCCGGTAAGCACAAAAAAATAGTGACGCGCTTTCCGCCCGAACCCAATGGTCATCTGCATATCGGCCATGCCAAATCCATCTGCCTGAATTTTGGTCTTGCAGCTGAATTCGGCGGCACAACCAATTTGCGCTTTGATGATACCAATCCCCTGAAGGAAAGCGAGGATTTTGCCCAGGCAATCATGAATGATGTCAGCTGGTTGGGTTTTGAATGGAATGAATTGCATCATGCATCGGATTATTTCCAGGAATTGTATGAAGACGCCATACACCTGATCAAGACCGGAAAGGCCTACGTGGACAGCCAGGATGCCGAGACCATGCGTTCGAGTCGCGGCACGCTGACCGAGCCGGGCACCGACAGCCCCTATCGCGACCGGTCTGTCGAGGAGAATATTGATCTGTTTGAACGCATGAAAAACGGCGAGTTTGAAGACGGTGAGCATGTACTGCGTGCGCGGATCGATATGGCTTCGGCCAATATGAACCTGCGTGATCCGGCCATTTACCGTATCCGCAAGGTACCGCACCACAGAACCGGTGATGCCTGGAATATCTACCCGATGTACGACTGGGCGCATGGAATTTCGGATGCAATCGAAGGTATAACGCACTCCATTTGCACCCTGGAATTTGAAGACCACCGGCCTCTGTATGACTGGTTTCTGGACAATATTCCCACCCAGTGTCACCCGCAACAGATCGAGTTTGCCCGTGGCAACCTGGATTTCACCGTCATGAGCAAACGCAAGCTCAGGGAACTGGTGGAGGAAGGCCATGTATCCGGTTGGGATGACCCGCGTATGCCAACCCTTGCAGGTCTGCGCCGACGGGGCTATACGCCTCAGTCGATCCGCACATTCTGGAAAGAGGCAGGCGTTGCCAAGGCGGAAAGCATCATTCCGATGGGTGTGTTGGAAAATGCCGTGCGTAACGACATGAACGAGAAGGCCCCGCGGGTAATGGCTGTGCTGGACCCGGTCAAGGTGGTGCTAACCAATTATCCCGAGGGTGAAAGCGAATGGCTGGAGGCGCCTTCGCATCCACAAAAACCCGAAATGGGCAACCGCTCAGTGCCCTTGAGCCGCGAAATCTGGATCGAGCGGGAAGATTTTATGGAGGACCCGCCACGCAAGTTCTTCCGTCTCCGCCCCGGCGGTGAAGTGCGTCTGCGCAACGCATTTATCATCAAGTGCAATGATGTCATCAAGGGTGATGACGGTGAAATCCTTGAAATCCACTGCGAGTTCGATCCTGAAAGCCGCAGCGGACTGCCGGGTGCATCCAGGAAGGTCAAAGGCACGATTCACTGGGTATCAGCAGAGCACGGGATCAAGGCCGAGGTCAGGCTGTATGACCGTCTCTTTAACGTTGCAAACCCGTTGGCTGACAAGGACCGGGATTACCTGGAGTTTCTGAACCCGGATTCACTGAATGTCATTAACAATGCAATCGTGGAGCCTGCCGTGAGCCAGGGAAAGCCGGGTGATTTCTTCCAGTTTGAACGGGTCGGTTATTTTACCATTGACGAGGATAGCGCAAATTCACCGCACCCCATCCTGAACCGCACTGTCTCGCTGCGGGATTCCTGGGCAAAGATGAACCGCTAGATAACCGAGGCTTGCCTGAAAGGGTTAAACTGTGAAAAATGGTCAAGCCCGCAAATGCGGATTAGGTGACTAGCGGCACACTCGCCATGATAAGCTTGCTGCTAGAATCAAGAGTGACTGGGCTGTGTATACTGGAGTTTTGATATGGGTTGGATAGTACTTGCATTAATTGTTGGTGCGGTCTTTTTTGCGATTTCCATCTACAACCGCTTGGTTGCCGGAAGAAATCGTTTCAAGAACGCTTTTGCGCAAATCGATGTGCAACTCACCCGGCGTCATGATCTGATACCCAACCTGGTCGAAACGGCCAAGGGGTATATGAAGCATGAGCGTGAAACCCTTGAAGCGGTCATCACCGCTCGCAATACGGCTGTGAGCGGCTTGAAAGCTGCTGCCAAGGACCCTACCGACGCCGAGGCCATGAAACAACTGGCGCAGGCGGAACAGGGCCTGTCGGGTGCATTGGGTCGATTGTTTGCGCTGTCCGAGGCGTATCCGGACCTGAAAGCCAACCAGAACATGATGCAGCTTTCTGAAGAATTGACCACCACCGAAAACAAGGTCGCTTTTGCCAGGCAGGCATACAACGACTCTGTAATGCAGTACAACACCTTGCGCGAATCCTTTCCCAATAACTTTTTTGCCGGCTGGTTCAATTTTCAGCCTGCGGAATTACTGGAAATCGAGGATGAAGCCAAGCGTGAAGTGCCGCAGGTTTCATTTTAATCAGTATTTGAACTGGCCACCCGAATCCGGGTGGCCATCAAAATCATGAATTTTTTTGAATACCAGGACCAGGCCCGGCGTCAAAGCCGTTGGCTGGTGTTTCTTTTTATTGTTGCCGTGCTGATCATCATAGTGGTGATTGACCTTGCCGTGTTACTGGCGTTTGCCGTTATGAATACCGAAGGCCAGCAGCTTGCGCTGAGCATGGAGACCGTTCGTTCCAATATACCCACGCTGCTGGCGGGTGCTTTGATTACCGCTGCCGTCATTGCCGTGGCAAGCCTTTTCAAATCCGCCTCGTTGCGCTCAGGCGGTGGCAAGGTGGCGCGAGATCTTGGCGGTGTGCTGGTTGAGGCTGATGCACAGGATCCGTTGCGCAGACGCCTTTATAACGTGGTTGAGGAAATCGCACTGGCATCGGGTATCGCAGTGCCTGAAGTTTATGTGTTGGAACAGGAGTCTGGCATCAACGCCTTTGCTGCGGGGTTTACACCAGCCGATGCAGCGGTCGCGGTCACCCGTGGGGCCCTTGAAAAGCTTGACCGGAACGAATTGCAGGGTGTTATCGCCCACGAATTCAGTCACATTTTCAATGGCGATATGCGTTTGAATATTCGCCTGATGGGTGCGCTTTTCGGAATCCTGATGCTGTCCCTGATCGGTCGCCGGGTTCTGCATGGCTCTTATTACGTGGGTCGCTCTAAAAACAATAATGGCGGAGCCATCGTTATCATTGCCCTGGTGGTTATGATCGTTGGTTATATCGGACTGTTTTTTGGCCGTTGGATCAAGTCCGCGGTTTCCCGGCAACGTGAATACCTCGCCGATGCATCGGCAGTGCAATTCACCCGTGATCCGGATGGAATTGCCGGGGCACTGAAGAAAATAGCCATATATTCCGATGCGTCCTATCTGAACGTGGAGACCGAAGAGGTCAGTCACATGTTGTTCGGCGATGGCGAGAAAATGAGCATGTTTTCAACGCATCCCCCCATGAATGAACGGATACGGCGGATCGATAGGAATTATAAGCCGGAGCAATTGTATGACCTCGCCAAGAGCATAGAGCGTAAGGCAAAACTTAAAGCTGAGCAGCAAGCCAGCAGGGAAAAACCAGCGGGCCAACGCGGCGGTATGTTCAATGCTGATGGTATTGTCGATCAGATTGGTAACCCCGATTTTTCAAGGATTTTGATGGCTGCGGCCCTGGCCTCGTCGATACCTGACCAGATCAGTGCCGCGGCGCACTCCAACCAGTGGGCAACCGAAGTCCTGTTTTACTGCCTGATGGACCGGGATGAGGAAGTTCGCGAGCAGCAGTTACTGGCAATCGCACAAAACATGGGCAGCGACAGCGAGCAAAGGGTCAGGGGGCTGTTGAGTGCGGCGCCGGAACTGGCCAGGGAGCAGCGTTTGCCCTTGCTCGAAATTTCAATCCCGGAACTCAAGCGCAGACCACCGGATTACGTTGAGCGGGTTTTGACAACTGTCAAATCCCTGAGCGAGGCGGATGGCCGGACCGATGTGTTTGAATACCTGATGGCAAAAATCATCTCCCAGCATTTATGGGAATCAGTGAACCCGCAGCGCGTGAAGCTATCCGGTAAAAAATCGCTAACGCAGGTTGCAGATGAAGCCCAAAAGGTGATCGCGGTCCTTGCGCTGCAGGGAAATGTGCGTGGTGCTGGGGTAAGCGATGCCTATTCGGCAGGCATCAATCTTTTGAACTTCCAGGATGGAAAGAACTTACCCGATATCGAAAACTGGGAATTGACGCTCGATCATGTGCTTCCTGCACTGGACCAATTGAAGCCGGCTGACAAGGGACGGCTGGTAAATGCGATGATTGCCACTGTCATGGCCGACAAAAAAGTCAGGGTTGAAGAACTGGAATTGCTGCGTGTGATGTGTGCGGTGATACATGTGCCCTTGCCGATGATTGTGGGTGGTGAGAGTTAAGAAGGCTGTTTTGGGCGCTGACACGCTAATGGGAATGGGAATTGAGGTATAGTTCACAAAAAGCCGAAACAGGACCATGAATTGACATTAACTCGCATCTCGCTGGGTAATCCGGTTGCCGTCATCGTGGCGGGAATCCTGGTGGCGATTTTTGGCATATTAAGCCTTCTGCGTTTGCCGGTTCAAATGACCCCGGAGATTGAGCGACCGGAGATTTCAATCGCCACACCGTGGCGTTCATCTGCGCCCAACGAGGTTGAGTCGGAAATTATCGAGCCGCAGGAGGACGTATTACGCAGCGTGCCGGGCCTGATCAGGATGACTTCCAATGCCAGTTTCGGCAGTGGCTCGATTCAACTTGAATTTGATATCGGCACCGATATGAACCGTGCCCTGATCGAGGTTATGAACCGATTGAACCAGGTGCCCAGGTATCCGGTGGATGCCAATGAACCGGTGATCAGTGTTGGTGGCAACGATATGGGTAAGATCATTGCCTGGTTTGCAATTTCCCCCTTGCCCGGAAATGAAACGCCGATTGCTTCCTACCAGGATTTCATTGAAGACAATGTCATCACCCGGATTGAACGTGTGCCAGGTGTTTCGCGTACAGGTGCATTTGGCGGTCGTCAACATGAGGTCAGAATCACATTTGATCCTTACAAAGCGGCCAATATTGGCCTTGACCTGACAGCTGTTTCCGGCGAACTGGGCGCCAATGCCAATGTTTCGGCGGGCAGCACCGAGGTTGGGCGCCGGCAATTTACCATTCGCTTCAGTGGTAAGTATGAAGTTGCCTCACTGGGTGAGTTGGTTCTGGAGTGGCGCGATGGCAAGCCCATCCGTCTAAAGGATATCGCGACTATCAGTTTGACCATGGTCGACACTTCGACCGTCCTGCATCAGAATGGTGGACCGTCCATTGCCATGAATGTCACGCCCGAATCCGGTGTCAATGTTCTGGAGGTGATGGATGCATTGAAGCAAACCGTAGCAGACCTCGAAGCCAACGAGTTGAAAAGGGCGGGCTTATCCATTCTGCAGGTTTATGATGAATCCCTTTATGTGAAAAGTTCCATTAAGATGGTCAGGAATAACCTGTTGGCGGGCATGATGCTGGCCATCGTGGTTTTATGGTGGTTTTTAAGGAAATTCAGAGCCACCCTGATCGTGGCCCTGGCAATTCCGCTCTGTTTATTTGTATCGTTCATCGTCCTTAATGCCCTTGGGCGAACGCTCAATATTATTTCTCTTGCCGGACTGGCCTTTGCGACGGGTATGGTGCTCGATGCAGCCATCGTGGTGCTGGAGAATATTTTCCGGCAGAGGGAAGCCGGACGGGACGGCGATGAGGCGTCCGAGAGGGGAACCATGCAGGTGTGGGGCGCCTTATTGGCTTCAACGGCCACGACGGTGGCCATTTTCATGCCGGTCGTGTTTCTGGAGGACGAAGCAGGCCAGCTTTTCAGTGATCTGGCGATCACCATTTCAGCAGCCGTGATCGCCTCGCTGCTGATTGCCGTGACCGTGCTGCCAACAGCGGCTTCCAACTGGGTCAAGGGCAGTGCCATTGAAGACATTCACCGCCACTGGTGGCGCTGGGTAACAGCCCACATCATGAGCTGGACCGACACCCCGCTGAAGCGAAGGTCCTGGGTAACTGTTCTGACCATTACGCCACTCGTGCTGGTTCTGATGCTTAAGCCATCTGCCGATTATTTGCCCGAGGGTAAACGGAATTTCATTTTTGGATTTATGGTGGCGCCGCCGGGCCAGGGTATCGAGACGGCGAAAAAAGAGGTCATGGATGTTCTTGACCGGCGCATGAAACCGCATATCAATGGCGAGCATGAAATTCAACTGAGCAGTTACTTTGCAGGTATATCGAGAGGATTTGGCACGTTTGTCGGAGGTCGTGCTGAGAACCCTGATGACGTGGACGGGATGCTCAGTATTTTAAACTCGCAAATTCTGACCGGGTTTCCCGACACGTTCGCCTTCGCCAATCGCCGGTCATTGTTTGGTGGTTCCAGGGGAGGGCGTCAAATCAACGTAGACCTGCATGCTGAATCTTTTGAATCGCTGATTACTGCGGGACAGGAGGGATTTCAGACCATTTTGACGGCACTTCCAGGTTCTAACGTCAGGCCGTTGCCGGGACTCGAACAGGCGGAGCCGGAATTGCGGTTGATTCCCGATGACCGGCGTATTGCCGAGGTTGGCTGGAATCGGTCCCGCATGGGTACCGTGATCCGGGCAATGGGGGACGGTGCATTTGTGGGGGAATACTTCGATGGAACCCGTCGTTACAACGTCATATTGCGTGCCCAGGAGTGGTATATGCCGGAAGAGTTGGCGGCCATGCCGGTGGCGACCGCCAGTGGTGAGATACAAACCATCGGTGAATTGACAAAACTGGTTCGAACCGCCGGTCCATCACAGATTCTGAGGGTGGATCGCAAACGGACCCTGACCCTGCAGGTAACACCACCCAGTGGCATGGCCATGGAAGATGCGATAGATGTCATTGAAAAGGATGTTGTGCCGGTCATCCTGGACCTACTGCCGCAGAACGCATCGATCAGGCTGCGGGGCACGGCCGAGGCATTGGATGATGCGCTGAAAAGTATGTCAGGGAGTTTTGCCCTGGCCATTGTCATTTTATATTTGTTGATTTCTGCATTGTTCCGGTCCTTCAAGGATTCATTGCTGGTCATTCTGACCATTCCGATGGCAACCGTCGGAGGCATTATTTCATTGCGGCTAATGGACCTGGCGCTGGCCTCTTCAGGCGGGCAGCAAATGGATTTGCTGACCATGATCGGCTTTGTAATTCTGCTCGGCCTGGTGGTCAATAATGCGATCTTGCTGGTTTACCGTGCTCGTGATGGCGAACGTGAGGGGATGTCCCGGCGGGATGCAGTCGAAAGCGCCGTCAGGTTAAGGTTAAGACCCATATTGATGAGCACGATGACGAGCATATTTGGCATGTTGCCATTGATGCTGATACCCGGATCGGGCACAGAGTTGTATCGCGGCATGGCCGCGGTCATTGTCGGTGGTATGCTGGTCAGTACATTATTTACACTGCTTCTTTTACCCAGCCTGTTACGCTCCAGGGAAAACATGTTCCCCGGTTCACAGGAACCCGCGTTGGAAGCAAATAAAGGGTGACATTCAAGAGATGAAACGTATAAGAAGGCCAGCCTGGCTGCTTGCTGTTTTTGTCCTGGGAATCTTATCCCAGGCCGTCGTTCTGGCACAGCCCGGCGGGCGAGCGGCCAATGTCAGGGTGGCGAAGGCCGAAATACGGCCGTTGGCGCCCCAGACCATCGTGCCCGGCACGGTTGTCAGTCGCAGCGATGCGAGGTTGGCCGCCGAGGTCACGGGAAGGCTGATGGAAGTGGCGGATGTCGGCACCCATGCTGACAAGGGCGACGTGGTCGCGAAGATCGAAGATACAATGATCAGGTTGCGTAAACAGGAATTACAGGCTGAAGTCGAACGCGCCAGGGCACGTTTGCAATACCTTGAAAGTGAGGAAAACCGCTATGTGCAGTTGGCAAAATCAAACCTTGCAGCAGCCACCAAGCTGGAAGAGACCCGTTCTGACCGGGATGTGTCCCGAGGAGATCTGCAGATTGCTATGTCACGTCTTGAGCAGATTCAGGACCAGCTGAATCGCACCAGTATCGCCGCACCCTTCAGCGGCATCGTGGTTGAAAGACTGATGACACCGGGCGAGCGTGTGGATATAGGTAAAAACGTCGTACGTATGGTTGACCAGGAGCACCTCGAGGTGATCGCCAGGGCGCCACTTGAATATTACGCCTACGTGCGGCGCGGTCAGGAACTGGAGGTCACCACGGGCAGCGTCAGGGCTATGGGCAAGGTCAGAACCGTGGTCGCGGTGGGCTCAGAAAACACCCACCAGTTTGAGCTTCGCCTGGATATCGATAGCAACCTTTTCCCTGTTGGTCAGACCTTGCGGGTTGCCGTGCCAAGCTCTGAGGTCAGGGATGCGCTGGTGGTGCCGCGTGATGCGCTGGTCTTAAGGCCCGATGGTGTATCGGTGTTTGTAATTGACGCTGAGCAGAAAGCAAAGCAGGTCACGGTTACTACCGGTATCGGAAGTGGGGATGTTATTGAAGTTTTCGGCAACCTGAAGGAAGGAGACACCGTAATTGTCAGGGGTAATGAAAGAATCCGCACCGGGCAATCGGTATCCATTATGGAAGGCTGAGCACTTTTGAACCTGCTTAATATACACAGGAACGAGTGGACTCGTTTTTTACTGGCCTTTCTATATTTCTTCTTCCTGTTGGCTGGTTATTTTATGCTTCGGCCGATCAGGGGAACGATTTCCTCCAATCATTCCGAATCCCTGCACTTGTTGTACTCGGCCACTTTTATTTGCATGTTGCTGATCGTTCCCGTCTTTGGCTGGCTGGTTTCCAAATTCCGGCGTGGTCGTTTTGTACCTGGGATTTACCTGTTTTTTATCTCCAACCTGGCGTTTTTCGCACTGGCCTTTGAAGGTGACGCCACCGGCAACTGGATACAGTACAGTTTTTATGTCTGGTTGAGTGTGTTCAATCTGTTCGTGGTGTCGATCTTCTGGAGTTTCATGGCGGATATTTTTCATCCCGACCAGGCGCAGCGATTGTTTGGCAGCATCATGGCTGGCGGCAGCCTGGGAGCGATTTCGGGGCCTTTGCTAACCGCAAACTGGGTCGGTCAGATCGGTTCCGGTGGCGTCATGCTTGCTGCCATCATCTGTCTTGTCATAGCAACCGTATTCGCCATTTCCCTGGGCAGGTTTGAACGAAAGCAACACCATGACAAGCCCGCAAAGGTCATAGGTGGCAGTATCTGGGAAGGGGCGATACAGGTATTCAAATCCAGGTACCTTTTACTGATCTGCCTGTTGATGCTGTCCCATAATATGACGTCGACCTTCCTGTACAACGGAATGGCGGTACTTGTTGACCAGAATATCGTCGGGTTCGATGAACGTACCCAGTTCTACAGCTACCTGGACCTGGTTGTCCAGGTCCTGGCATTTCTGTTCCAGTTTTTGATCACATCGAGGCTGGTCATTTTTCTCGGTATGCCCAGGACCGCAATTTTGCCTCCGGTCCTGCTTGCCGCAGGTTTTGTGTTACTGGGCAGTTCCCTCGGCCTGGTGCTATTCGCCGCCGTGCAGGTTGCGCAAAGAGCCATGAATTACGGTGTTTTGGGTCCGGTCAAGGAAATGTTGTTTACCGTGGTTGGCAGGGAAACCAAGTACAAGAGTAAAAACTTCATTGACACGGTGGTTTACCGCGGTAGCGATGTCACTGCCAGCTGGGTATTCAAAGGCATGATGATGGCCGGGCTTTCCCTGAGCCAGGTGGCGTGGATCTATTTGCCTCTCATGGTCGTTTGGGCTGTGGGTGCCTGGCACCTTGGTAAAGCTTATGTGAATTTAAAATTACTGGTCGATCTCAAGGCGGCGTAGCTTAAACGGGCGTTTTGGCTATCCCGATGCTTTTTCGAGTGATCGACCAAACTGTTTCGCCAACTGCATCGCAAGCTCCGGATTCCTGATGAATTATTCTGGTCAGTCTGTGAGACTTCGTGAAATCAGCTCCTTCATGATCTCGCTGGTTCCTGCATAAATTTTTTGAACCCTTGCATCGGCGTAAAGCCTGGCGATGGGGTATTCCATCATGTAACCATAGCCGCCATGGAGTTGCAGGCACTCATCGATGATTTCGTTTTGCACCTCAGAGGCCCACAACTTTGCCATGGAAGCCTCTGCGGTGCTCAGCGTACCCTTGAGCTTCTTACCGATACACTTTTCAATGAACGCACGGGTGACTTCGAGCCTTGTCTTGGCCTCAGCCAGTTTGAAACGGGTATTCTGAAATTGCATCAATGCCTGTCCGAAAGCCTTGCGCTCGTTGACAAATCGAAGGGTTTCCTGCATCGCCAGGTCGCTGGCGCCCAGGCTTCCGATGGCGACAATCAGGCGCTCCCATGACAGCTCGTTCATCAGTTGCGCAAAGCCATGGCCTTCAACACCGCCCAACAGGTTTTTGGCCGGAACACGCATGTCTTCGAAAAACATCTCGGAGGTGTCCTGTGCCTTCAGGCCGAGCTTTTCCAGGTTATTACCTCTGATGAAGCCCTTGAGGCCCCCGGTCTCCACGCCGAACAGGGAAATGCCACGCCCTCCAGCGGCCGGGTCCGTCTTGGCGACAGCAATAAAAAAATTACCCACCTGTCCATTGGAAATAAAAGTTTTTGATCCATTGATGAGGTATTCATCCCCCCGTTTGTCGGCCCTGGTACGAATGCCCTGAAGATCGGAACCTGCACCCGGTTCGGTCATGCAGATGCCGCCGATCAGTTCCCCGTTGGCCAGGCGCGGCAACCAGCGCTGTTTTTGCTCCTCGGTGCCGATGGCAAGTATGTAATGAATCGCGATATTGTGAACATGCAAACCGAACCCGGTGTCGCCGCTGCTACCCAGCGTGCTGAAGATCACCGCGTCGTGCGAATAGTCGCCGCCCATGCCGCCGTATTCTTCCGGAATGGATGAGCCCAGCAAGCCGAAGTCTGCCGCTTTCTGCCAGAATTCCAGGTCGACGAATCTCTGGGCCAGGTATTTATCGATGTTGGGTAGTAATTCGGCGGCGAAGAACTTTTCAGTCTCGCCGGCGAGCATACGCAGTTCTTCATTCATCCAGGGTGCATCTTCAAAGGTCATTGCAAACTCCTGTTATCGACAATTTGAAAGGTTCACCGTCAATCGAGCCACTCCCGCAAGACAGCATCCAGGTCCGAACCCGGTTCATGGGGCGCAAAGGCAACCTCCGGTGGGGTTCGGCTGAACCGCGGTGCGGGCGACGGTTGGGTCATGCCACCAACGTCCATATAGGTTTGACGCGCCCGGTTATGCGGGTGCCGTGGGGCTTCGTTGATATCAAGTACGGGTGCGAAGCAGGCATCCGTACCCTCCATCAGTTCACACCATTCCAACCTGCTGCGCGTCTTGAACAACGCTGCCAGTTCGCGCTTCTGTGCAGGCCAGCGTTGCCTGTCATGCTGCGCTCCAAAACCCAAGCCGTTCAAGCCCAGTTTTTCGAGCAGAAGTGCATAGAATTGAGGCTCGATCGGACCTATTGATACATATTTGTTATCGCTGGTTTCATAAACGTCGTAGAACGGCGCGCCGCCATCCAGAAGGTTGTTTCCACGCTCAGGCGTCCACTGACCCTGTGCATCGAGTGAATGGAAAACGGCCATCAGGAGGGCAGAGCCATCGGTCATGGCGGCATCTACCACCTGGCCCCGCCCCGAGCGCCGGGCTTCCAGCAGGGCACAGACCATCCCGAATGCCAGGAACATCGCTCCGCCGCCAAAATCACCCACCAGGCTCAGGGGCGGAACGGGTTTGCCGCCATATGGGCCAATGGCATGCAGGACGCCGGTCAGGGCAATGTAGTTGATATCGTGGCCTGCGGCATTTGCCAACGGGCCGGTTTGTCCCCAGCCGGTCATGCGTCCAAAAACCAGCCTCGGATTCACCGTCATGCATTCCTCTGGCCCAAGACCCAGTTTTTCCATAACACCGGGGCGGTAACCTTCAAACACGGCATCGCACTTTTTGAGCAGTTGAAAAAAGGTGTCACGCCCAGTCTCGGATTTCAGATCCAGCAGGATGCTTCTCTTGCCTCTGCGGGTGCAATCGCTGGAGGGGGTCAGCACCGGCTTTGCAGCGCGGTCGATACACACGACATCCGCCCCCATATCTGCAAGCATCATGCCGCAAAACGGTGCCGGCCCGATGCCGGATAACTCGATAATTTTCAGTCCGCTTAGTGGCCCCAAGCAATACCTCCAGAGCATTTCACGCTTTCATCCGAGCTTCCGGCCACCCACTTTATGGTGATAGCGCGGTCCGGGAAGAAAGGCCTACCAGGTCCCGATAACTTACTACTATCCGTGCTCCGTAGCCAGCCATATCAAGACCGAAAAGGTGGTATCCGCCAGCGTCTCGAACTGGGCCTTCTTGCACCCAGCTTAACCGGGTGGCGGGACCTTTCAACCGCCGGCCAGAAACCGCACGCCGTTTGACGATTCCACGCACTCCACCGGGCACTGGTACAAGCGTTCAAGGTTTTCACGGCACAGCAGCTCGTCAACCGGACCCGCCTGCCAGTCACCCTCGCCGAACAACATCAAAATATGAGTGGAATAACGGGCTGCCAGGTTGACATCATGCAGGGCGATCATTGCGGTTCGTTCCTGCTCGGTCACCTGCCATTCCACCTGGTCCATGATGCGTATCTGATGTTTGATGTCGAGGTGATTGGTGGGCTCATCCAGCAACAGTACGTTGGGTTCCTGCACGATAACCGTGGCAAATGCGAGGCGGCGGGCCTCGCCGCCCGACAAGCCTGTCACACTTCGGTTTTCAAAGCCTTCCAAATCGACGGTTTTTATGGCCTCAAGCGCCACCTGTTTGTCATTCGCGCCTTCCCGTTCCCAATAACCCAGGTGCGGATGGCGCCCCGTCATCGCGGTTTCAAGAACGCTCGCATCGAAAATGTAAACCGTATGCTGTTGTAACATTCCCAGTGAGCGGGCAATCGCACGGCGTGGCAGTTTGTCGATCGGCTGGTTCGCAAGTAATACCCGGCCCTTGTCGGGTGATGTCAACCCTGCCATGCATTTCAGCAGCGTGGTTTTACCAATGCCATTAGGCCCGAGCAGTCCCCACGACTGGCCGGGCTTCAACTCCAGGTTCAAACCCGCGCAGATCGTTTTGCCGCCAATGCTGACGTCAAGGTCTTGACAGGCCAGTGAAGTCATACGCCCTTCAACCTCGCGCGGTTCAGCAGCAAAAGGAAAAGCGGCACACCGAGCAATGCCGTGATAACCCCCACTGGTAATTGCTGCGGGCTCAGCAGCGTACGTGCCAGCGTATCCGACAGAACCAGGAACAAACCGCCAAACAAGGTGGCGGCGGGAATCAGGATGCGGTGATCCGAGCCAACCAGTAAACGCATCAGGTGCGGCACGATCAGGCCGACAAAACCAATACTGCCGGCGATTGAAACGGCCGTGGCGGTCAAGATGGACGCGAGCAGGTAAACCAGCCATAACATCTGGCGGGTTGGTTCACCCAGCAGGCGGGCCGTGGTTTCGCCCATGGCCAATACGTTCAGGCTGCGTGCGAGGCCGAGTGTCAAAATGAAACAGGCAGCAAGCACCATGATTGCCCAGCCCGGCAGGATGGCGTAACTCAGATCACCCATTAACCAGAACAACATGCCACGCAGGCTGTTATCGGGGCTGAGCGACAGCACCAGGCTAATCAGGGCTGCCCAGCCGGAGGCCGTGACAACACCCGTCAATAGCAGGCGTGTTCCGCTCCATGGTCCGGTGCCGCGGGCAAGGCCAAATACGATTAAAATGGAGACCAATGCACCGAGGATCGCCAGCCAGGGAAGATATCCGACAGCAATGCCAAATACCATGCCAAGCAAAGTGGCCAGCGCTGCGCCGCCGGATACACCCAGCACATACGGGTCGGCCAACGGGTTACGTAACAGGACCTGCATCAGGCAACCCGACATGGCGAGCATCGCTCCTACACTCCAGGCAGCCATCGCACGCGGCAACCGCAGTCTCCAGATCAACTCCCCGTGTTTGCTTGATGTATCCTGGATCGCTGCCAGCCACTCTGACCCACTCAGGGAAACCGATCCCGTTGCACTGGCGAAGAAAATACTGCCGATTGACAGCAACAGTAATAAAAAAAGCAATGATCGACGCAATGAAGTTGGAATCATCTTGCAGGATTGATTAACATGGTTTCCGGAATTTTGATAAATTATCGCACGTATTGACCGAGCTCATAACATTGACCATCAACTGAATGAAAAGAAAAGCAACGACATGATTGACCCGGATGGATTCAGACCTAATGTGGCCATGGTGATCATGAATCATGATAACCGGGTTTTCTGGGCCCAACGGTCGAACAATGACGGCTGGCAGTTTCCGCAGGGTGGCATGAATTCTGACGAAACACCCCTGGAAGCCATGTATCGTGAGCTGCACGAGGAAACCGGACTGGATAAGCAGCATGTTGAGATACTCGGCTCCACTCCGGGCTGGTTGCGTTACCAGTTGCCCAAACGCTTTCAAAGAGCCAATAGCAAGCCATTGTGTATCGGTCAGAAACAGGTATGGTTTTTGCTGAAACTGCTGGATAACGATGTCCGCTTTGATTTTGAAGTAACAGGCGAACCCGAATTCCGGGATTTCCGCTGGGTTGATTTCTGGTATCCGGCGGATAATGTCATTCGTTTCAAACGCCGCGTCTATCGCCAGGCCCTGACCTTGCTTGAACCGCTGGTGGTTTCGAAATAAAACACCTCTTGCCCGGCCCGGTTTCCTATTGTTCGTGAAGGAAATGTTGGTCGAATCCATTGTGCCCACTAAAAGGTTTATCCCAAAGACCATGTTTGCAATCACAAAGACCGGATTACTTTTCATGCTGCTCCTGGCTGTTACTTTTGCCGGAACCCATGCTGGAACTCAAGCCGACACACAATACACAGAGCATACTGACAGGGTGGTCGAAGACCTGCAAAAAGACGCACTGTCCAGTGACCTTGCCTGGGACATCCTGGCCTCATTGACCTCCGAAGTCGGTCCCCGCATGGGTGGAACGGAGGCCGATGCACGGGCAGTTACATGGGCAGTTGAGAAAATGCATGCGCTTGGTTTTGACCATGTCTGGACCGAGGCGGTCACCTTTCCCCGCTGGGTCAGGAGAAGTGAAAGCGCCGAGGTGGTTTTTCCCGGTCAACAGAGATTGGTTATAACGGCACTTGGGGGCAGTCCCGCCACCGATGGTCCGGTGGAGGCCGAGGTGGTCCAGTATGAAGGTCTGGAGGCCCTGAAGGCCGCATCTGAGCAGGATGTCCGGGGGAAAATCGTGTTCCTGTCATCCCGCATGCCTAAAAGCCAGACCGGGCAGGGATACGGAGAGACAGTGGGCATCCGTAGCAGTGGCCCCTTCGTCGCGGCCGGCAAAGGCGCTTCAGCCTTGCTGATCCGCTCGGTGGGTACCGATAGCGACCGTCTGCCGCACACCGGCGCTATTTCCGCTTCAGTGCCCGGTGAGCGTGTTCCCTCGGCCGCGTTGTCCAACCCGGATGCCGACAACCTGATGATCATGTTGTCGGGCAACCAACCGGTCAGGGTGCGTATGAACCTTGATGTCGGGTTTGACGGTGATGCAGTCTCTCAAAATGTCATCGGTGAATTCACAGGCAGCGGAAGAACCGGCAAACGTATCCTGATTGGTGCACACCTCGATTCCTGGGACCTGGGTACAGGCGCCATTGATGATGGCGCCGGGGTGGCGCTGGTGATGGCGGCCGCCAGGCTCGTGTCAGCACTGCCCGGGCGTCCGATGAACGATATACGCGTGGTTCTCTATGCCAACGAAGAGCAGGGCATCTTCGGAGGCAGGGAGTATGCCGAGCGTTACGGGGCGGATTTGGCTAACCACCTTGTCGGCGCAGAGTCCGACCTGGGCGCCGACCGGATATACCGGTTCAAGACCCGCGTCGGTCCGGAAGCCGCCCCTGTGATTAAAAGACTGGCCTGGCACCTTGCCAGGTTGGGGATAGAAGATGCCAGTGATCAGGTGGCTGGTGGCGGTGCGGATGTGGGCCAAATGGGTAAGCTTGGTATGCCTGTCATCGATCTGAACCAGGACGCCACCCGCTATTTTGATTTACACCATACGGCCAATGATACGCTGGACAAGGTCGACCCGGAGCAGTTGCGTCAGAACCTAGCCGCATGGGTGACACTGGCCTGGTTGACGGCAGACAGCCGTGATGCATTCGGACCCTTGCCGCCAGCCCCTTGACGGTGTTCAGTGTTTGGAAATTCTAATTGACAATGATTCTCATTAGCATTTAATATAAGTGCGTAATTCAATGGGAATGATTCATGTACGTTTGCGTTTGCAATGCAGTAACTGACTCCGACATCCGCAATGCAGTGGATGACGGCGTACGCAACCTGAAACAACTCCGGCAACTCACCAGTTGCGGCGACACTTGTGGCTCCTGCAGGCAGATGGCCGGCGAAATCCTTATACAGGCGCTGGAACAGAAACGGGAAACCCGAAACCTGTTACCCATCATGCAAATGGTCTAGACACCGAATCCCCCCGGGATGCGTGTTTTATTAACACCTGCTAGAATGAAACTACGATTTTTGCACTATTCTCAGGCTTAGTTCGCTAGAATAGCGTCCTTGTCTAATCGAAATCTAAATCATTTATAGGAGTCTTGCACGATGAAAGGCGATCGTAAGGTCATTGAATTTCTCAACGCGGTGTTGCGCAACGAGTTGGCAGCCATCAACCAGTATTTTCTGCATTCCCGCATGTACAAGGACATGGGCTTGATGGAACTTGCCAACCATGAATACGAAGAATCTCTTGATGAGATGAAACACGCCGACCAGCTGATCGAGCGGATCCTGTTTCTTGAAGGTCTGCCGCGCATGCAGGAGATCGGCAAGCTTCGTATAGGTGAAGATGTAAAAGAAATGCTCGAATGTGATCTCAACCTGGAGATGGACGCCCTGCCGGAACTGCAAGACGCCATCGAGTATTGTGAAGGAGTCCGTGATTTTGTCAGCCGTGACCTGTTTGACTCCATACTTGCCTCAGAAGAGGAACACGTCGACTGGCTGGAAACACAATTAGGTTTGATTGAGCAGATGGGTATAGAAAATTACACCCAGGCAAAGATGGGGTAATCGACAAAATACATGTTCAGTCATACTTCCCAACCGTGCCAGTTCGAGAGGGACTGTGCCGTGGTCATGATTCCATCCGGTGATGAATTGACCATGCCAGCGGGCACCGTCGGTTATATCACCCAGTCCCTGGGTGGAAGCTTTACAGTTTTCATCGATGGCAACCTTTTCCGGGTTGCCGGCGTTGATGCTGATGCAATTGGCAAAGAGCCGGTACTTCCACCCTCATTACCGGAAGATGCCAGCGACGATGATGTTGAAAAGCTGGTCTGGGCGCAGATGAAAACCTGTTATGACCCTGAAATCCCGGTCAATATCGTTGACCTCGGGTTGGTATATACATGTGAATTGATAAAAAATGACGAAGGACAGAGAGAGGTCTCGGTGACGATGACCCTCACCGCCCCGGGTTGCGGCATGGGCGACATCATCGTTGAAGACGTCCGCAGCAAGATTCAGATTATTCCGACGATCAGCAAAGTTGATATTGAATTGACTTTCGAGCCCCCCTGGAATCATCACATGATGACCGAGGCTGCGCGACTCGAAACAGGAATGCTGTAAAAATATTTACCGGTGCGTCATCCCGGAGCTGCGATTAGCAGCATCCGGGACTTCGTGAGGTGAGCAGAAACCTGAACTTACGCTGCCTGGTCCCTGACGCGGTCAGGTTTGTCTTTTGAACCCATCCGCAAATAACTGCTTTCGAAATCATCCACTGCAATAATCTCGGTAACCATGGCCCTTACGGCTTCCAGTTCCTTGGCTTCCTCCGCCGTGATGATCGACTGTTCGACCGCCATCTGCAACTGGATACTGGGATCAAGGGTTTTAAGTTTACCGGCAGCTTCAGCTTTTTGCAGGCGCCGCTCCAATGGTTCCGTTGCGATAACCCGTGGCAGCGCTATTTCCAGCAGCCCGACCGGGTTACTGGCCTGGTCAGAGATGAATATTCCATCTGTCAGGCGGTCTCTTGTCTCTGAAGGGTACATCAGTAGTTGTGATACCTTGTGCCCGAGACGGTCACCGGGTTGCATTTCGTGACGACCCAACGGAAAGATGATCAGGCTGAGCAACACGCGGATTCCACGGCTTGGGAAGTTGTCAACAACCAGGCCGAGTGCATTTTGTATCTTGTTGATGGAGTCGTGGAAGGCCCAGGCCAAAATCGGCTGGTCGTTCGCCGGTCTGCCCTGGATCTCAAAACGTTTCAACATCGCAGAACAGATGTACAGTTGGCTAAGTACATCACCCAGGCGCCCCGAAATGCGTTCCTTGTATTTCAGTTTGCCACCCAGCGACAGCATTGCGATATCCGACGCGAAAGCGAGCGCGGCCGAGTAACGTGTCAGCTTGCGGTAATACTTGGCTGTTTTGCGGTCAGTGGGCACCGCTGCAAACCTGGCAAAACTCAAGCCCAATAACATACTGCGCACCGCGTTGCTGATGCTGTAGCCAATATGCCCGAATAAATGACGGTCGAACTCTTCGAGGCCTTTTTCCTCATCTTCCATCCTCGCCGCCTGCATTTCCTTGAGCACATATGGATGGCAGCGGATAGCGCCCTGGCCAAAAATCATCATGCTTCGGGTTAAAATGTTGGCGCCTTCAACGGTGATCCAAATGGGGGAACCCTGCCAACCCCTTCCGAGGTAGTTTCGTGGGCCCATGACGATGCCTTTGCCGCCATGAACGTCCATGGCATCGGTAATGATCTGGCGGGCCATTTCCGTTGCGTGATATTTGGCAATCGCCGAGGGAACAGCGGGTTTCTGGCCCAGGTCAACGGCGGTTGCTGTCATTCGTGACAGGGCGGAAGTGGCGTAGGTATGGGCTGCCAACCGGCACATGACCGCCTCAACACCTTCAAAGCGGCCGATCGAAATGTTGAATTGTTTACGGATTCGGGCATACGCGCCGGTCGTTAATGCGCACAGTTTGGCCCCGCCCGAGGAAGATGACGGCAGGGTAATGGCGCGTCCAACCGCCAATTGCTCGATCAGCATGCGCCAGCCATGACCGGCCATATCAATGCCACCCACCAGCGTATCCAGGGGAACAAACACATCCTTGCCGCGTACCGGTCCATTGTGGAAAGGCACATTCAATGGCATGTGTCTTGTGCCTATATCCAGTCCCGGAACGTCGCTGGGAATCAGGGCCACACTGATGCCAAGGTCTTCCTTGTCGCCCACCAGGCCATCGGGGTCATACAGTCTGAACGCCAGCCCGACAATGGTTGCGACCGGCGCAAGCGTGATATAGCGCTTATCAAAATTCAAGCGCATGCCAAGCACTTCCTTGCCCTTGTATTTGCCCTTGCAAATGACACCTGAATCGGGGATGGAGGTTGCATCTGAACCCGCCGTTGGGCCGGTCAGGCCGAAACAGGGTATCTCCTCGCCCTTTGCCAGTCGCGGAAGGAAATATTTCTTCTGTTCATCGGTGCCGTAATGAACCAGCAGTTCAGCGGGGCCCAATGAGTTGGGAACGGCCACTGTGCTGCCGGCAACGGCGCAAACGGAGCCGATTTTTTGTAACACGGCACGGTGGCCAAGGGCTGAAAATTGCAGGCCGCCATATTCTTTCGGAATAATCATGCCGAAAAAGCGGTTTTCCTTTAAAAATGTCCAGACTTCGGGCGGCAGATCGGCCAGTTCGTGGGAGTTTTCCCAGGGCTTGAGCATGTTGCAAAGTTCTTCAACCGGACCATCGACAAATGCCTTTTCCTCTTCGCTCAGTTGCGGCCAGTATTGATCGAGCAGCAGGTCCCAATTGGGGTTTCCGGCAAACAGTTCACCTTCCCAACCCACGGTTCCGGCTTCCAATGCCACTTTTTCGGTGTCCGAAAGTGTCGGTAGCATCTTGCGATAAATTGTCAGAAAAGGCGCACTGAGCCACTTGCGTCTCCATGGCTTGACGTTGAGGGGTATCACAACTGCTGCAAATAGCAGCGATACGGGTGTCATTACCCACATCGAAATATCCGTAAATACGGCGAAGCCAACCAGTAAAACTGCCATCGCCAGCGTCCAGTTGAGCAGGTTCATGCCACGAAAAGCTGCGATTAATGACAAACCCAACAAGCTTAAAATCAGAATCCAAAACATTGCAGTGACCTCCGAGATCATCCAGGGCATTGACTCTTGCGCTTTACGCGAGCAAGATA
>JBFFWN010000012.1:0-27338 GCA_041570235.1 Lysobacterales bacterium
ATAGTGTCGGCAAAACCGAAGAAAACCCTGGTCTTTGAAGCCCTTGGACTGAAGGTAGGAGATCTCCAGTGCGGCCCTGGACCTGCTGGTGCAGTCTTGATCCCGATTGCTCTCGCAAACAAAGTGCTTCGATAACAACTTCTTGTCTTAGCATAGCTGTTAATGCGGCATTTTTCCTGAGCCAATTCGCACCATCTACCGGTTCGAATCGCTTTAAAGATATACTTGCCCTTTAACTCCCTTTATCTGAACTAAAGGAATTTACCGATGCACTGCTCTGTTTTTCGCTCCAATTTAAAGGACTTTACCTACATATATTTGCTCAAAGGTCACGAATTTGATGACCTGCCGGATTCTCTGAGAAAAGTATTCGGTGAACCGCAACTGGTGATGGAGCTCGAACTGACCCCCGGTAAAAAGCTGGCCTACGAGGACGTCAACCAGGTCATGGCAAACCTTGCCGAACATGGATATCACTTACAACTGCCGCCAACCGAGGACCAGACCGGCTGGCTGGATTTACCTGCCAGGAAGGAAAAACTGTTATGAAAGATAAATTACTGATCGGCGTTTTGCTTGGCATGATCCTCGGCATGGTCATGGGCCAGGCCGGCAATGCCTCAGCCCAGGCCAACCAGTTTGTTACCTGTCAACAGTCGCAGACCGTCTGGCTGGATGTTTCAAGGTTTGGGCGCAAGAAGAGTGCCGCACAAAATATGACCGAAAAACACGAGGAGTTCGCCAGGCAGGGCTGGAAATTTGTCGATATGGAAACCTACATAGAAAACAGTGATCTCGAGGGTTTCTTTCTGACTTACAGCCGGGACATCGCCTGCACGTAGCTAAAAAAAGCCGCAACTGCGGTTTTTTAGCTGTAATTTTCTGCCTGGCTACTTTCGTGTAGTGGCAACGCTGACACTGCCCACACCCACGGCTTCAGCTGCATCCAGGATGGTCACAAGGGCATCGGTTTCGGCATCCGGGTGAGCGGCTATAATCAGGGGGGAATCGGGCTTCTCGGCCTTTTCACGCTCCAGGTTCGCCTGCACCGCCTTGCGTTCCAGCATGCGTCCTTTCATGGTGATATTGCCGTTGGCATCCACCTTGACCACGATCGGACCCTTGTTCTTCTGCACCTCCTTGGGAGGCGAGTTGGACGGCCTGGATACTTCCAGGCCCTTCTCCTTGACAAAGGAAGTGGTCACGATAAAGAAGATGAGCATGATGAAAACGATGTCCAACATCGGTGTGATGTTGATTTCTGCTTCATCATTGGCCCGGCTTTTTCTGCGCATCGATTAAACCTCAAATACTATACTTAACACCGGTTTATCCAACCGGAGGCACAGCTTACTCAAACTGATGGGATATCGCCAGTTTAATCACTCGACCGTAACCGATTTCGCCAGGTTCCTCGGCTGATCCACATCCGTGCCGCGCTGCACGGCAACATGGTAGGCAAGCAGTTGTAACGGGATAGACATGACCACCGGAGCCAGTAGCTCACCCCCTGTATCCAAGCCTATGACATGGCCATGCCTTTGTTGAAAACTCGATACCACACGCCTGTCGGCAATCACGTACAGCTGCCCGCCCCTGGCACTGACCTCCTCGATATTACTGACCAGTTTCTCCAGCAAAGTGTTGTTGGGCGCCACGGCAATCACCGGCATCTCGGCATCCACCAACGCCAGCGGCCCATGCTTTAACTCGCCAGCCGCATAGGCTTCTGCATGAATATAGGAGATTTCCTTGAGTTTAAGCGCACCTTCCATCGCGATCGGGTAATGACTGCCCCTGCCGAGAAAAAGCGCGTGATTTTTAGTCACAAACGCCACTGAAAGCGCCTTGAACTGTTCATCCAGGGCGAGTGCATCTGTTAACAGATCCGGCAGGTGGTTCAGGGCCTTCACATAGTCGGTATAAATATCTTTATCCATACCATTGAGACGCGCCAACTCGAGCAACAGCAACTGCAAGGCCACCAATTGAGTGGTAAACGCCTTGGTCGAGGCCACACCAATCTCCAGGCCTGCGCGGGTCATCAGGACGAGGCCCGCCTCACGCACAATGGAACTCTCGGCGACATTGCAGATTGCCAGGGTACCGATATAGCCGGCCTTTTTGGCATGCTTGAGCGCGGCCAGGGTATCGGCGGTTTCACCGGACTGGGAAAGCACGACAAACAATGTGTCATCGGGTACAACCGGCTTGCGATAGCGGTATTCGCTGGCTATCTCTGCCTGGCAGGGGATATGCGCCAACTGCTCGATCTGGTACTTTGCCACCAGGCCGGCATGGAAGCTGGTTCCGCAGGCGACAATATGGACCTGCTTGACCCGCTTGAATATTTTTTCCGCGTCCACGCCAAAAATATTGGGCAATACCGTCGTAGCACTCAAACGCCCTTCCAGTGTCTCGGCCACGGCAACGGGTTGCTCAAAAATCTCTTTGAGCATGTAATGCGGGTATTGTCCCTTTTGAGCCAGGTCAGCCCGGGTATCAAGTCGCTTGACCGGTCTTTTCGCAGGTTTGTCATTCTTATCCATGACCTGAAAATCATCTGGACTCAACCTGACAGAATCGCCCTCGCGCAAGAATACAAACCGGTCCGTCTCGCCCAGCAATGGATAAATATCCGAGGCCAGAAAATGTTCGTTTTTTCCAACCCCCAAAACCAATGGACTGCCCCTTCTCGCACCAACCACGATACCGGGCTCAGACGCACTGATGACAGCAATGGCAAAAGCGCCCCGTAAGCGTTCGGCCGCTTTTCGTGTTGCCGAGAAAAGATCAAGACCGGTCTCCATGATGTGTGCGATCAGGTGAACCATGACTTCGGTATCGGTATCGGATTCAAATTGATAACCACCTTTACCTAACTCCTGGCGAAGTTCTTCATGGTTTTCAATGATGCCGTTATGCACCAGCGCCAGGTGATCACCGGAGGCTTGCGGGTGCGCATTACTGGTGTTGGGCACGCCATGCGTGGCCCAACGCGTATGCGAAATACCGCAAAAGCTGTCCGGCGGCGTGGGCCCCATCAAGGCTTCGAGATCCCTGACCTTGCCGGGTGCGCGGAACCGTTGCAAATGATCACCCTGCTGAAGTGCAATGCCGGCTGAGTCGTAACCACGATACTCAAGGGTATGCAGG
The DNA here is from genome assembly GCA_041570235.1 of Lysobacterales bacterium. Lineage (GTDB taxonomy): Bacteria > Pseudomonadota > Gammaproteobacteria > Xanthomonadales > SZUA-36 > SZUA-36. Next base: position 3,157 of record JBFFWN010000012.1, read on the forward strand.
CCCTGGATCAGGATGTCCCGGATATTACGCCGTGCTGACGCTGCAACTATTCCACACATGAATTACCCGCCCTTTAATTGGATTTCTTCCCGGGTCGTTTCCAACCCGGAATCGTCACCTGTCTCGCTCGGCTTATCGTCAACTGGCCGGCCGGCGCGTTTTTGGTGATGGTACTGCCGGCTCCTATATCAGCGCCCTCACCAATGGTGACCGGCGCCACCAGCTGTGTATCGGAACCGATGAAAACATTATCTTCGATAACCGTCCGGTGCTTGTTTACCCCGTCATAGTTGCAGGTAATGGTTCCCGCGCCAATATTGACGCCATCGCCTATGCTGCTATCGCCCAGGTAACTGAGGTGGCTGGCTTTGCTGTTTTCGCCCAGGCTGGTATTTTTGACCTCTACAAAATTACCGACCTTGCTGCCCCGCTTTAATTCCGTGCCTGGACGCACACGCGCATAGGGTCCGATATCACAGGCGCCGAGACTGAGCATACCCTCAAGCACGCTATAGGGGTGCACCCGCGTGCCGCTGGCCAATTGGCAATTCTTCAATACACAACCGGGACCGATATGGACATCATTACCGAGCACGATATCACCTTCCAGCACCACGTTGATATCGATGAACACATCACTGCCGGCTTCGACATTTCCGCGAATATCGATACGTTTGGGATCAGCCATTTGAACACCGGCATCCATCAACCTGGAGGTCATCCTGTCCTGGTATCGGCGTTCCAGTTCTGCAAGCTGTTTCCGGTCGTTGGCGCCCTCAAGATCTGCGGCTACCGGCGCAACATGGGCCGCGGTTGGAATATCATTTTCGCGGGCGATGGAAAAAATATCGGTCAGATAAAATTCCTTCTGTGAATTTTCGCTGCTCATACCGCCAAGACAGGAAACCATGTCTGCCTTGGAAGCGAGAATAATGCCCGAGTTGACCTCATCGATGGCTTTTTGCGCTTCGCTGGCCTCACTTTCTTCAACAATGCCCATCACACCGCCCCCATGGTCCCGGACAATTCGTCCATAACCATGCGGGTTTTTCACGATCATCGTAAGCACCCTCAAACCTCTCAGGGGCGATTCAATCAATGCCTTGAGTACATCGGCCTCCAGCAATGGAATATCACCATACAACACCAATACGTCAGCGTTGTCAGGAACACCCGGCAACGCCTGTTGGACGGCATGTCCCGTACCCAATTGCTCGGCCTGCGCGGCCCAGGTCACATCATAGGACTCGCAGGCTTGCGGTACTTCCGGTGCCGAGGGGTTGAAAACGACATGTATACCGGCCGGTTCGATCTGCCGCGCGGTATCGAGGACATGAAAAATCATCGGTCGCCCGCCCACCGTTTGTAACACTTTTGGCACCCTTGACTTCATGCGGGTTCCTGCTCCGGCAGCAAGTATTATGATATGTAGTGGTTTTTTCATGATGTCGAGCCCCAAAATGGTGCCGTGATTATACCGGTAACGCCGCGCTGGCTCTATCCGTGGAATATGGCAATACTGTGCAACCGATAGGTCCTTTTGAAGGGTAATTGAAATACACTATATCCACAACCTGAGGATAATTGATGCGTACATACCTGTTTGCTTTGTTTCTGCTATTGCTACACGCAACCGCGATGGCGGATGATGTGTACCGATGGACAGCCAACGACGGTAACCTGGTCCTCGAAGATATTCCACCCATTCCAGAGTCGCTGCCGCAAACACTGAGCCGTTATCAAAGCATACGCTCTGCCAGGTTTTCCGCCTGGTCCAGTGACGGTCAGAAAATTTATATCAAGACCCGGTTCGGTGATGTTGACCAGTTGCACCGTGTCGAAAAACCGGGCGGCGCGCGCTATCAATTGACCTTCGGAGAAGAGCCGATTGGTGAAGTCAGAGCGCAACCGAAAGGCCCCTTGCTGGCAATAACCCGCGACAAGGGTGGTGACGAATTTGACCAGGTATATGTACTCAACCCGGACAATGGCCTGGTCAGAAAGCTATCAGACGGCTTTGCCCTGAACAACCGCATTGCGTGGAACCGCAGCGGCAATAAGATCGCCTATCGCTCCACCCGCAGAAATGGCAGATCCAGCGACATCTGGGTCCAGGATGTGAATTCGTCCAATCCAGCCGTCATCGCACATGCCACCGAAGACGGCACCTTGTGGAAACCGGTCGACTTCAATCGTGCCGGCAACCTTTTGCTGATCCAGCAATTTATCAGCATTGCCGATTCACGGTTTTATTTAAAAGATCTCGATTCGGGTGAGTTACGACTGCTGGCGGGGGGCGATGAATATCCTGCAAGCAATATTGCGACCGGCTTTGATGAGAGTGAAAACAACGTGCTGTTTGTGACCAACCAACGCATGGGTGCAGCGGAGCTTGCCAGTGTCAGCCTTGCAGATGAACCCGTCATCACATTTGTCAAAAGCCAGGGCAACTGGGATATCACCCAGTTTGTGTTAAGCGATGATCGCAGACGAGGTGCCTTTGTGGCCAATGAGGCGGGTATAAGCCGGCTTTACCTGTTTGACCCCAAACGACTAAAGATCAAACGCGCCCCGAACATCCCGCTGGGTATTATCTCGGGCCTGAATTTCAGCCCGAACAGTAAAAAGCTGGGAATGACCCTGAATTCAGCCCAATCCCCGAGCGATGCGTTTGTACTGGAGCTTGGTAACAAACCACTGACGGCCAGAAAACTGACCCGCTGGACATTCAGCGAGGTGGGTGGGTTGAATACGGATAAATTCTCTGTGCCCATTCCGATTACCTATCCATCACCGGTGGAAGGGCAGACTGAAGATTTCAATATTCCCGCCTTTGTTTACCTGCCTCCCGGCAAAGGTCCGTTTCCGGTCATCATCCACGTACATGGTGGTCCGGAAAGCCAGTTCAGACCGCGCTTTAACAGCGAGTTCCAGATGTGGATAGATCAATTGGGTGTCGCTGTCATTGCTCCAAATATCCGCGGCTCACTGGGTTATGGCACCGATTACGTCACCCTGGATAACGGCTACAACCGTGAGGCTGCGATCGATGATATCGGCGCACTGCTTGACTGGATTGCAGAGCAGGACAGGCTTGACCCGCAACGGGTGGCCATCATGGGCGCGAGTTATGGCGGTTACGTCGCACTGGCATCTGCAGTCCACCACAGCGATCGCCTGAGAGCTGCGGTCGACACGGTGGGCATCAGTAATTTTGTCACCTTCCTGGAAAACACCCAGGACTACCGGCGCGAATTGAGACGGATCGAATATGGTGATGAACGGGACCCTGAAATGCGGGCCTTCCTTCAGAAAATCAGCCCTTTGAACAACGTCGATAAAATCAGGATCCCGCTGTTTGTCCAGCAGGGCAGCAACGACCCGATAGTACCCAGCTCGGAGTCAGACCAAATGGTTAAAGCGCTGCGTGAACAGGGTCAGACAGTCTGGTACATGAATGCCCTGAACGAGGGTCATGGTTATGATAAAAAGGAAAATCGTGACCTGTATCAACAGGCCACGTTCCTGTTTCTTAAAAAATATCTGCTCGCCGATTAGGAGTTGGCGGCTTGCCGGGCCTTGTATGCACGAACCGCTTCGTTAAACATGTTGGCCACACGCTCTTCCATATCTACGGAGTAATTGTGCGCGTTTGAGATGGCCTGGACGTTACCCTTGGTGACGTCCGGGCTGTCGGCATACTGGTTAACGCAATCGCGATAGCTTTGCATGTCCGCCTGGAAACCCTTGACCAGCTTTTGGGCCTCGATCAGTTGGGCTTTGTCAGCATCTTCAGGTATGGGAGGCGGCGCGGACGGCAAAACGCAATTTTGTGCTTCCACCGGCAGTATCACCATGCTTCCATCATCCATCACTTCCTGGGCGCTTGCTGCCATCGACACCATCAGTGCGAGACTTGCGAAGAATATCGTTTTCATAATTCACCTGCTTAAATTCAATTGATGTTTTTTAGAAGTGCAATCATGCACTCGCAATAATTGTGCCGTAACGGCATTCAGCCATTCCTGCCTGATGGGCTATGATATAGCGCATCACCACTGTTTTTCCATCATCATGTGGTAAAAAGTCGTTAATTGACGAGTTCCGGGTCGCTCGGTTTCCAGGTTTTGTCGCAGTAGGGCTGCAAAGGCCGTAGAGGCGGGAATCGAGCAGCGTGGCGCCGGTTGAGTTAGTAAATATCGTGTATTGGCCTGCCCAAACAATCATAAGCGCGTATTGTTTGCTTTGCGGCAATTGACGACGGGTAATCACTGGCAAACAGACTCCACACCATCAGGTCACGAATCTCACCATCTGAATCATAGGCCCGTTCTCTCAAGGTGGCCTCGTGGGTAAAACCAAGCTTTGCAGGGATCGCGGCACTGGCGGCATTTTCAGGTGCACATATGATTTCGACACGCCGCACCTTTTCGATTTCAAATGCAACACGTAGCATCGCGCAGCTTGCCTCGCTGGCGTAGCCCCTGCCTATGGCATCCTTGTGGGTCCAGTAACCAATTTCCAGGGCGCCCGGTCCTGCTCTCGACAACAGCATATTCTCACCGAGCAGGTTTTGCTCCTGACGGTCAAAAACGGCATAGCGGTACATCTGGTCCAGGTCAAAGGCGGCACGGTGCCCCCTCAGCCATTGTGCAGTTTGTTCAAGGCTCCTCGGTTCATCTTTCATGAACGGGATAAAAGGCCTGAGATGGGTATCGCATTCATCCAATGCAGTTCTCAGCCCGGGGGCATCCGCGGGAGACCAGCAGCGCAGCACCAGGCGGTCGGTTTCAACCCGGTAGGCTGCATGTCTATGTTGTATTACATCATTCATCAGAGCCACCTTCTCACCCGGGATTTGTAATCGAGATATTCCTGACCAAAAGCCGCCTCAAGGAACGACTCCTCGGGTATAACGAAGCGTTGGCTTATGATCAGCATAAAAAAAGGTAAGGGCAATAATGCACCAAGCCGCCCCATCATGAAAGCAAATCCCAGCAGCATGATAAACATGCCAAGGTACATTGGGTTGCGGCTGAAACGATACAGGCCGCCCGTTACCAGAACACTGGCTTCAGAAAGTGGTTCAACGCCGGTGCCGGCTTTTTTAAACAAGCCTGAAGAGCCGGCCGATACAACGATGCCGAACAGCACCGCCACCAGGCCGGCATAGGCCTGGGGAGGGTCTACAAACTCATAGAGGGGAAGCCATAGGCGTAAAGCAAACATCAACACCAGGCATGCGAGCAGGTAGGCAGGTGGGTTAATCTTATACCTGTTTTGCATCGATCATTTAAAGTCCCTGCTGCATGGCCCCGGAAACGAGACTGTCAAACGCCCACGGTTACGATTATTAATTATCTAATTTGAATCTTAAATAATGTAGCACAAACTCAGAAAATCCCTTTTTTCGGCAATCAGCGGGAATCGATCAATTCGCAAATCTGAACACTGAAATCGCCATACCATTTGTCTTTACCCATTTGCTGGGCGCGCTTATGCAGCGGGTCATTCTTCCATTTCCGGATGTGCTCGAGCGATGGCCAGTATGAAAGTGCGATCTCTTTGTTGTTTTCGGAGAGGGCGACGAAATCAAGGCAGCCATATTGTGTGGTTGCCAGCTTACGCAGTTGTTCCGTCATGCGCGAATACGCTTCGTCGAATTCGGCAACGGTTGCTTTAAATATGACTACATACATCGTTATCTGCGGCGATTGGCACTTCGAACCAGGTGGCATAGCCGACGGCACAACAACGCCCTGACTCTCCAAAAAGCGCTGTACCGGTAAAATGCTTTCTTCCCGAGCGGTCGATTTCCCAGCCGGTCAACACGCATTTTTCGCCAGCCCTGACCGTTTCACGAATATCAACCGCCAGTTCTCCCAGCAAAATCGCGCCTTTTTCAGGTTCGGGAAACGAATAGGCGCCCGGGCAATCCAGGGCTGCCCAAATGAATTCCGGAGCGAGGATTCCGCTTTCATCCGCCAGCGATTCATCCGGCACCCAGGCCGCGGCAACCAATGCTTGCTGGCGGCCCTGGGTGCTCACCGGGCCGGCAAATATGCGCAATCCATCACCATGCTGACGCTCCGGTCCACAAACGAAACACCCGGGGTAAAAATGGGATTCAAATCCCCGGTATCGCTGCGATGCCAATTCCGCTGCGGCAAATCCGGGGGATTCGGGAACCGCTATATCTACTTTTGCAGGCCTGGCGGATGCCACCAATTGATTTTCATGGTACAGCAGCAGGCCATCACCTTCGCTTCGCAGTTCCATATCGGTTTCCAGGGGCGGAGGGACTCGCAAACGAACCGCTGCCGGACCGTCGATGTGCCTTGCTATCAAGCCGCACGAGTAACCGCCATTTCCGGAATGGGGAGGACCATGAAATCGTGAGTCGATGCGTATGGTTTCCTGCATTGGGTCGCTTTCCTGCTTAATTCACACTGACGCGTGTTCTGTCTTTTGATACAAGGCGCAGACAAGGGCCTGAGCCGGCAACACCCATGACCTTTTACCGGTTTCCGCGGGACGGTCCTCTGCACTGTTAAATACGATTTCCCACGATCCTTGCGGCGATAGTTGCGGCAACTTGAAATCCCGCTCCGTATGACCAGCGTTCATCATGATCGCAACAGCGGGAGAGGCCAGCTCGTCCGCCGTAGAGCTATCCGGAAATAAAACCGTGATGGCGAGGTCTTCCTGCCAATGATGCTCAAACATCCTTTTACCAGCCGGCTGTAACCATTCGATATCACGCCAGCCATCGCCATCATCATCCAATCCGTGCAGATAGCTTGCCCGGCGCGTATGCGCCATTTTGCCACGCAGGGCGATCAATTTGCGAACCTGTTCGAGGAACAAAGGGTCTTTGTCCAGGCCGCTCCAGTCAATCCAGCCGGTTTCATTGTCCTGCGCGTAGGCGTTGTTATTGCCCCGCTGGCTGTTTCCAAGCTCGTCACCCGCCAACAACATGGGCGTGCCTTTTGACATCAGAAGCGTGGCGAGCATGTTCATGCTCTGCTTTCTTCTCAGCCGCTTAATATCAGCATCCCGGGTTTCACCCTCAACACCGTAGTTACTACTGAAATTGTGCTGATGGCCATCGCGGTTATCCTCGCCGTTGGCCTCATTGTGACGCTGCTCGTAGCTAACAAGATCATACAGCGTATAACCATCATGAGAGGTAACAAAATTGATGCTGGCCTGCGGCGGGCGGCCACTGGATTCGAATATATCCGCCGAACCGTGCAGGCGCCTTGCCAGCGTTGGCAACTGCCCCTGGTCACCACGCCAGAACCGTCTTATGGTGTCGCGGTAATTGTCATTCCACTCTGCCCAGCGAGGCGGGAACTGGCCCAGTTGATAGCCCCCGGGGCCCGGGTCCCAGGGCTCGGCGATCAGCCTGGCGCCGGCAAGTTCGGGTTCGTCACTGATTTTGTGCAGCAGTGCATGCGCGGGATCAAAGCCGGTCTGAGTCCGGCCGAGAATTGGCGCCAGGTCAAAGCGGAATCCATCAACCCCCATGTGCCGGTGCCAGTACACCAGGCTATCCAGCACCATGGCCTGCACCCGCGGGTGGTCGTTATTGATGGTATTTCCACAACCGGTGTCGTTGATGTATCGACCTGGATCATCGGGCTCCGTGCGGTAATAACTCAGGTTGTCGATGCCACGAAAACTGAGTGTCGGCCCATTCCCTCCGCCCTCACCGGTATGGTTGTAGACAACATCCAGTATGACCTCGATACCGGCATCATGAATGGCGTTGACCATCTCGCGAAATTCGCCGACCGCATCCTGGTCCGCATACGACTTTTCCGGGGTGAAAAAATTGATGCTGTTGTAACCCCAGAAATTTCTTAAATCCCGCCCGATCAGGAAACCCTCGTCGATCATCTCGTGCACCGGCATCAACTCCAGCGAGGTAATGCCAAGCGCCTTCAGATACTCGAGAATCCTGCCATTGCTCAAACCACGGAACTTGCCACGCTCTTTATCCGGTATATCCGGGTGCATCATGGTATAGCCACGTACATTGGCCTCGTAGATGATCGCCTCTTCCCACGGGATATGAGGCCGCGACCCTGACCAGGCCTCATCAGGTCCGGTCACCAGGCATTTGGGCATATAGGGCGCACTATCCGTCAGGTTGGGTTGCAGTGCGTCACCGGGACTTGTGCGGTCGTAATCATATAGCGCGCCAGACCACCTGAATGCCCCCTCCAGTGAACGGGCATAGGGATCGATAAGCAGTTTGGACGGATTAAACCGCAGCCCTGACCCGGGCGCCCATGGACCATGGACACGGTAGCCGTATCGCTGCCCCTGTTGACACCCCGGCAGGTAACCATGCCAGACACCGTCCGTTTCACCCGGCAATGTGTAACACGTCTGCCGGCCATCGGCATCAAACAGACACAACTCAACGGCCTCCGCGCCGGATGAGTAAACCGCAAAATGAGCGCCCCCTGCATCGCACCGGGCTCCCAGGCAATGGGGGTTACCCTCCTCTATCATGTATGGTTTACGGTTATAGGCTCGAGATTCCAGATATCCCGATTGTAATCCCGCATCGTGCGATCGGTGGAAAACCGGCCCGAATTTGCACTGTTCAGAATACTCATACGCGTCCAGTTCTTTCTATCCTGGTAGGCAGTCGCCACCGCATCCTGTGCATCAATAAAGCTGCGGAAATCTGCAGCCGTCATCCACGGGTCCCACGGGTTCCTGACCGCGGCGATCACGTCATCCAACATGCCGGGTTCGAAATGGTTGAAATGGCCATTATCCAGTAAGCGCATCACGCGACGAAAATCGCGGTCCTCGTTGATAATCGCCTGCGGATCATAATTCTCCCTGACGGCCGGGATTTCCTCCACCGTCAGTCCGAACAGGAAGAAGTTCTCGGCGCCGACGGCTTCCAGGATTTCGACATTGGCGCCATCCAGTGTGCCAATGGTGACGGCGCCATTCATCATGAACTTCATGTTTCCGGTGCCTGAAGCTTCTTTGCCGGCGGTTGATATCTGCTCGGACAGGTCGGCGGCGGTGCAGATCAGTTCCATTGCAGAGACGTTATAGTCGGGATAGAACAACAGTTGTAAACGACCTTTCATAGCCGGGTCGATATTGATCACGGCCGCGACGTTATTGATCAGCTTGATGATATTCTTGGCCATTTCATAGCCCGGAGCCGCCTTGCCGCCAATGATGACGGTCCTCGGCGGCAGGTCCTCGCCGTCACCCCGTTGTATCCTGTCGTACAGGTGAATGACATGCAGAACATTCAGCAACTGTCGTTTGTATTCATGGATTCTTTTGACCTGGACATCAAACATCGTGGATGGATCAACCGTAATCCCGGTTTTTGCCTGGATATTGGCGGCAAGTCGCGCCTTGTTGGCCTGCTTGACCTCATGCCACTGTTGCTGGAAGTCGCTATCATCGGCAAGGGGGGCAAGCTTTTCCAGCCGATCAAGATCGGTGACCCAGTCATCACCGATTTTGCCGGTGATCAGGTTTGCAAGCTGAGGGTTACAGGCAGCCAGCCAGCGGCGTTGGGTGACGCCATTGGTTTTATTATTGAACTTTGCCGGCCACAGCTGGGCGAAATCCCTGAACAGCCCCTGTTGAAGCAGACGGGAGTGCAACTCGGCCACGCCATTGACAGAAAAGCTGCCAACAATGGCCAGGTAAGCCATGCGTACCTTTTTCTCCGAACCCTCCTGGATCAGTGACATGCGACTGAGGCGTTCGTTGTCTCCCGGCCACCGCCGGCTGACCTCGCCCAGAAAGCGCGCATTGATCTCATAGATAATTTCAAGGATTCGCGGCAAAAGTCTCGCAAACATTTTCACCGGCCAGGTTTCCAGCGCCTCGGGTAACAGGGTGTGATTGGTATAGGCCATGGTGGCGTTGGTTATTTTCCAGGCGTCATTCCAGGATAAACCATGAACGTCCATCAGCAAGCGCATCAACTCCGGCACCGCGATTGCCGGGTGCGTATCGTTCAACTGGAAGCAGTGCTTTTCGGCAAAATTACTGAAGTCTTTTCCATGCGATCTCTGCCAGCTATGCAGAATATCCTGCAGGCTCGCGGAGGCCAGGAAATACTGCTGGCGGAGCCGTAACTCGCGTCCGTTCTCGGTCTCTGCATTGGGGTACAACACCATCGTGATGTTTTCGGCCTCGTTCTTGGCCGCCACCGAATCGCCATAACTGCCGGCATTGAACTCCTCGAGGTCAAACTCGTCCGTGGCCGCCGCCGACCACAGGCGCAAGGTGTTGACGACATCATTTTTGTAACCCGGAATCGGCAGGTCATATGGAATGGCCAGCACATCATGGGTATCAACCCAGTCAAGGTGCAATTCACCCCGGGAATCACGGAAACGTTCCACACGACCGCCAAACTTGATGGTGCAGGACCGTTCGCTTCTTTCAATTTCCCAAGGGTAGCCTTCCCTCAACCAGGCATCCGGTTCCTCAACCTGGTGGCCATTCTCAAGACGTTGGTGAAACATGCCATATCGGTAACGGATACCATAACCCATAACCGGCAAACCAAGCGTTGCACAGCTATCCAGGAAACAGGCGGCCAGCCGTCCAAGCCCGCCATTGCCGAGACCGGCATCCTGCTCCTGTTCATGTATCTGCTCAAGTTCCAAGCCAAGGCGTTGCATGGCCTCGGCCGTCTGCTCGGTGTTGTCAAGATTCAACAATGCATTTCTCAACAATCTACCCATTAAAAATTCAAGCGACAGGTAGCAGGCACGCTTACCACCATCTTTATCCTGGCTGGTGCGGGTCTCTATCCACCGTTCTGTCAAGCGGTCCCTGGTCGCGTGAACCAATGCCTGGTAAAGAAAATGTTCATGGGTTCGCAACGTACGTCTGCAAAACATACGCCTGTGGTAATGGATGGTATTTAAAAGGATGGAATCTGCATCCATACCCAGCGGTGGCAGATTCAATAACTCCATGTCCCCCGGTTTTTCGATTTCTAAAACATCTATCATTCTTTATCTCTCCAGGTACTCCCTCAGGCGGAAGTGCTTATTCTTAACATCATGGTTGCCAGCGGGGCCAAATCCAGCTGTAACGATTGTCCCCGGCCATGCGCTTCTATTTTCTCGCTTTGAACAGCCTCAACATTGCCAACACCGCTGCCGCCATAGACTTCATCATCGGTATTGAGAATTACGGAATACGAACCCTCTTCCGGAACGCCGATCCTGTATGCATGGCGCACCAACGGCGTAAAATTACTGATGCAGACGACAAAATCACCATTTTTGGCACGTCTGATCCAGCTCAATACACTGCTGTCCGCATCCTGCCAGTCTATCCACTCGAATCCCTGGTGCTCAAAGTCCAGCTCATGCAGTGCCTTTGTATCGCGGTAGACCCGGTTCAGATCGGCTACCAGGCGTTGAACACCCTGGTGCAGTGGTTTCTCGAGCAAATGCCAGTCCAGGGATTGATCGTGATTCCACTCGCGTTCCTGCGCGAATTCACAACCCATGAACAGCAACTTCTTGCCCGGATGGCCAAACATGAATCCATAGTAGGCCCTCAGATTGGCAAACCGCTGCCAGTCATCGCCCGGCATGCGGCCCAGCAGGGAACGTTTGCCATGCACCACCTCGTCATGCGACAGGGGCAGCACAAAATTTTCGTCAAAAGCATACACCAGGCCAAAGGTAAGCTTGTCGTGATGGTACTTGCGATGGACCGGATCCTCGCTGAAGTAGGACAGGGTGTCATTCATCCAGCCCATGTTCCACTTGTAGGTGAATCCAAGGCCGCCGGCGTCGGTTGGTCTGGATACCCCGGGCCAGGCAGTGGATTCCTCTGCATAACTGGTTGCACCGTAGGTATGGATTATCTCATTCAGCTGGCGCAGAAAACTGACCGCTTCGAGGTGTTCATTACCGCCTTGCTCATTTGGCAGCCACTCACCTTCTTCGCGGGAGTAATCAAGGTAAAGCATGGATGCCACGGCATCGACCCTGAGCGCGTCAATATGAAATTCCTCAATCCAGTAGAGCGCACATCCCACCAGGTAGTTGATCACTTCCTTGCGGCCATAATTGAAGATCAATGTACCCCAGTCGGCGTGTTCACCTTTGCGCGGGTCTTCATGCTCATACAGGGCAGTACCGTCAAAACGCCGCAGACCGTGTTCATCTTTCGGAAAGTGTGCCGGCACCCAGTCCATGATGACGCCGATACCTGCCTGGTGTAAGCGGTCGACCAGGAAACGGAAATCATCCGGATCACCAAAGCGCTGCGTGGGTGCGTACATTCCGATCGGCTGGTATCCCCACGATCCGTCAAAAGGATGCTCGGTAACCGGAAGAAACTCGACGTGGGTAAAATTCATCTTGCAGATGTATTCCACCAGTTGCTCCGCCAGGTCCCTGTAGGAAAGCACGGCGTTATTGTGGGCCTGGCGACGCCATGAACCAAGGTGCACCTCGTAGATGCTGATGGCCTGATCCATTTTGGGCACCACTGAGCGCGCCTTCGACCACGCTTTATCAGACCAGTGATAGCCGCTCTGGTAAACCACGGATGCGTTTCCGGGTGGCGCCTCATGAAACTGCCCTAACGGATCCGACTTGTATGGCAATAGCTCACCATGTTTGTCCAGCATCTCAAACTTGTATTTTGCACCGTGCTTTACACCGGGGATGAAGATTTCCCAAATGCCGTTGCCAGGGTGCAAACGCATGACATGACAGCGGCCATCCCAATCATTGAACTCCCCAATCACGCTGACCCGTGATGCATTTGGCGCCCACACGGCGAAAGAGGTGCCATCGATGCCGGACAGCCTGACCGGGTGCCCGCCCAGCTTTTTGAAAATATCCCGGTGCGAACCCTGCCCTATCAGGTACAGATCGAGGTCGCCCAGCACCGATGGGAAACGATAGGGGTCTTCGATGATGCGACTGCTGCCATCATGAAAGTTCAGACGAAACCGGTAGCGACGCCGTCTTGCAGGCATGGGAATTTCAAATATGCCGGATTCATGCACGCGCTGCATACGCAGTCCATCGACGCCCTTGTCGAACATGAGATCCACGCTTTCCGCCCTGGGTTGAAACGTCCGTACAATGCGCTGACCATTTTCCTTGTGAACACCATATAGCGAAAATGGGTTTCCATATCTTCCGCCTGCCAGTGCGTTGAGCGTTGCTTTGTTTAAGCTAGTCATTTTGATATAAGGTATCCAGGTAACGTTGCGCCGCCAGTTGCCAACTGAAGCGTTGTTGTGCCGCATTTGAGCATATTTTTTGCCATTGCGCAGGTTTCTTTTGCCTAAGATGAATCGCATCAAGCACACAATGGACAAAGTTTTCAGCTTGCTCGGAAGGTGAATTACCGCCAAAAACAAACCCCGTGACACCGTGTTCAACGGTATCTTTCAGGCCACCGACGCCATGTACCACGCACGGTTGACCTGCTCGCATGGCCAGCATCTGGCTGATGCCGCAGGGTTCAAAACTGCTCGGCATCAGGAAAAGATCCGCTGCGGCGTAAAAAGCATCGGAAAGGCCATCCAGGTATCCACGCAGGTACAGAAAGTTATCGCATGACCGGGCGATCTCCACAAAGCGCTCCTCGAGATATGTGTCACCGCTGCCAATCATGATAAACAATGACTTCGGCCCCAGGGTTTCCAGAATAACTTCCAGCGCAGAACGCCCGGCGCCAACCGGCTGCAGAAAAAGCGGGACTTTCTGGTCTACCACCCTGCCAATCGACAATAGCAGGTTCTCAGGCCGCTTACCCCTTTGGTTCTGAACCCACTGCTGAGGCGGCAAACCGGCATACATGATGTCCGGCCGGCTGGCTATTAATGCCAGCAGTTCATCCCATTGTGGTGCTGGCGTGACATGTTCCGGATACATACAGCCATTGATAATACCGGTCAACCTTCCTTCCAGGCAGGCTGTTTTCAGCTCGTCCTCGAGACCTTCACCTCCGCTGAACCCCGTGGATGGATCACTGGCCTGCTGAATTTCCATGGCGTAATTGGGCGATACGGTATTGATCGCATCGGCAAGACGGATGGCCGAGGCCATGAAGTTGACGCAGTCCTGGTATCTTGGATCAACCAGGATATCCTTGTGCGCAAGCAATTCCGGGAACCAGTTTTCCAGCGATGACGGATGGTTCCGAAAGGGCCTGATTCCCTGGTAAGCCAGGTTGTGGATGGTAAACACGATACGAACCCGGCCCAGGGCGGCGCCGGGGCTGCCGAACGTTTTCAGGGCCGGGATCAAACCGGTATGCCAGTCATTCAAATGCAGCACATCCGGGGGATCTTCACTACCGTTGACCAGCGCCGCCACTGCCGCATTGAAAAACGCGAACTTGTTCGAATCGATGGCAAACGGGTTGCCCGGAGGGTCGCAGACATAAATTCTTCCCGGCCCTTCGGGCGATAACAACCTGTGCTCTATGACGAATTGCCTGACGGCACTACCCGCCCCGGGAATCTCGTAAACATGCGCCACCCATGAACGGCGGGAAAACCGAACACGAATTTTTTGATGCAGTTTTGCGCCGGGCAACTTGTGGAACATGCCATAAGACGGCGTGATGACGGAAACATCGAGGCCAAGCCCACCCAATGCGATGGGCAGGTCGCGTACCACGTCTCCAACGCCGCCGACCTTGCCTTTTGGCAAAGCATCATTTTCGGCGGCGACCAGCCAAATCTTTTTCATCCGTTTTGAATTTTGCTCAGCGGGTAGTATGCAGCTGCTGTCCAAGCATGTCGGGGGTTACCAGAACGCGGCCACCACTGGTCACACGAAAACCCCTGGCACGGTCGGCTTCGTGATCGACGCCTATCTGTGTGCCCTCGGGAATAACCGAGCCCCGATCAACAATCGCGCCCCGAATAATGCAACTGTCATGGATTTCGCACTCGGGCAGGATCAACGAATCGGTTATTTCACAATGCGAATGAATCTTGCAATTGGAAAAAATCAGCGACCGTCTAACCCTTGCTCCCGAAATGATGCACCCTCCGGAGACCATCGATTGCGTTGCGAGACCGACGCGGTCATGATCGTCAAAAACAAACTTGGCCGGAGGGGTCTGCAATTGATCTGTCAAAATCGGCCAGTTCCGGTCATACAGGTCCAGTTGAGGCAGCACAGAAATGAGCTCCATGTTGGCTTCCCAATATGCATCGAGTGTGCCGACATCGCGCCAGTAAGCCTGTTCTCCGGACTGCGGGTCCCGAAATGGGTAGGCAAAAACACGATAATTATCAATGATCGATGGAATGATATTCTTGCCAAAATCATGATCCGAGCCGGGGGTATCGGCATCCTTGATCACCTGCTCATATAAAAATTCGGAGTTGAAAACATAATTCCCCATCGAGGCAAGACAATAACCCTCTTTGCCCGGTATGGGCGCAGGGTTCTCCGGCTTCTCATTGAAATCTATCACCTGGCCGCTCTCATCAACCGTCATGACGCCAAACTGCCCGGCAGCTTCCGCAATTGGAACCTCGATACAGCAGACGGTCATGTCGGCCTTTTGCTCAGTATGAAATGCCAGGAAAGGGCCATAGTCCATCTTGTACACATGATCCCCGGAAAGGATCAGGACAAACCTTGGATTATTGGCGCGTAAAATGTCCAGGTTCTGAAAAACCGCATCCGCAGTGCCAAGGTACCAGTCATCACCGGTACGCTGTGACGCTGGCCAGACCTCGATAAATTCGCGGTCGGCAGATTGATACTTGGTCCAGCCATGCACCAGGTGACGGATCAGCGAGTGGGCCTTGTATTGGGTGGCAATGCCAATTCGGCGGATACCGGAGTTAAGACAGTTCGATAAGGGGAAATCGATGATGCGTAACTTTCCACCAAAATATACACCCGGCTTGGCTCGCCAATCGGTGAGTTCATACAAACGGGACCCGCGGCCACCGGCCAATACCAGCGCTATGGTACTGCGGGTTAACAGACTGACAAAACGACCCTGATCGGATGGGGTGATGCTGCTCATACAAATTGATCCTTCTCGACTTTGAAATTCAATTCTAGACTAATTTCAAAGTTTAGCGTGATTTACAGGTATTCGGCAGGGCCTGGCCTCATTGATTCAAAGTTTCTTCATTTAGCCAGCTATGTAACCGTTCGAATGCTCCTGCACAGCTTAACAGTTCCATGTGGCCCGTTTCAAAAACCAGCGATTGATGTGCGTCCGGAATTTGCAGGCACTTCTGCGGATCGCTGCTGGAACCCAGTGCGCTGTCGACGGGCACCAGGCCATCACCGATCAGATGACGGTGAATCCGGGTGTCTTTCTTGGCCAGTGTGGCCGCCAATGCATAGCAATTGACAGCTTCAGGCAGGGGAACTGTCTGTTCAGAAGAGTCGCTAATGCTGCCCTTTCGGAGGCCGGTAATACCCGCACTTCGCTTTTTACCGATACCGGCGAACGGTGCTGCATAGGGGCTCAACTCCAATAGCTTGTCGAGCCATTTACCACCCCGTTCAAGTGGTGCGCCATGGTGTGGCGTGCCCAAAAAAGCCATGCTGGACAGGTGCCTGAGCCAGGCGTGATTTGCCTCGCTACCGTGAAAGGCCGCACTTCTCGCCACCAGTCCACCCATGCTGTGTCCCACGAGAACAAGGCTGTTCAATGGAAAGGGCCCGTTCTGGTACAGGTTCTCCAGTAAGGAGGCCAAGTGCTTTCCATTCTCGGCGATTGGCATGCCCGTGTTATAACGCAGATAAATGGGGGTAAACCCCAATTTTTTGGCCAGGTCTTGCGAATGGTTCACTCCGTCGCGTGTCCAATGCCTGTCGCTCAGACAAAGGCCGTGAACAAAAACCATCAGCTTTCCATGCGAAGACTCCAGGTCCTCAGCTGTTGCCTGGCCAAAAACCGGATGGCCGGGATCCAGTTCTTCATCTGCGTATCTCAGGCGCATCTCAATCGCCAGCGGATTGCGCGTTTGATCGAGATGATCTCCGTAAAGGCCGTTGATGACAGAGACCAGGGCATCACGGGATGGCGGAGAGGCGGATTCCGGCAGAAGCAAACTCATTGGCGCCAGGCCGGTATCGAGCCCTTTACCGACTGCGCGTGTCACACCTCGAATACTGCGATAAACCAGGCCGGTAACCCCACTGGTGTTGTTCGCCCGGGAGGAACCAACAGGCGGATGACCCAGTTGGATCGTGTGGTGCATTTTCTCAACTATATCGGTTACCCCGACCGTGGCATCGACCGCCAGGCGCGCGATGCCCCGAAGATCGGAGAGGTGTCTCCGATTGAGTATGCTCATATGTTGATCTTAAACTTCAGTCGTGACCGGTCTGTCAGCGATGGTATCCCTGTCGCGCATCATCAACCAGCGCACCAGCGCGGGAAGAATAACGATGGCGCCAACCATGTTCGCAAGGAAAATAAACGACAAAAGAATACCCATATCGGCCTGGAACTGCAGGGATGAGAATGCCCAGGTGCCAACACCCGCTGCCAGCGTAAAGCCGGTGAATATCACCGCACGCCCGGTCAACCTGAGGGTTTTGTAGTAGGCCTCGCGTAAATCGTATCCCTCTTTCAGGTGGATATCGAGGCGGTTATAGATATAGATTCCGTAGTCCACGCCGATACCGACACCCAGTGCCACCACCGGCAGCGTATTCACCTTCAGACCAATGCCGTAGACAGCCATCAGCGCTTCGGCCAGGGTGGAAACCACCACCAGTGGAAGCACGATGCAGATGGTTCCCAGGACAGTACGATAGGTCACCAGGCAAAGGATAATAATGGAACCGAAAACCAACATAAGCATGGGTTTTTCGGCGGCTGCAATGTCTTCATTGGTGGCGGCCATGACGCCCACGTTGCCGGTCGCCAACCTGAATTGAAGGCGCTCGGGTGTTACCTCATCCTCGCCTGCCAGGTCTTCAAGGACCTGGTTTTCCAGCGCAAAACTCAGATCGCCAAAATTGAGTTCCTGCCGCAATTCCTTCACACGTTGGACAATACGGGCAATGGTCTCCGCACGGTGATCAGTGGTAAATATCATGATGGGCATTGCACTGCAGTCCGCATTGAGCAAACCGGTGGCGGTGTCGATACCGCCCAAGGCCTGTCGCAGGACGTAATTATCCCGAGGCAATATACGCCACTTGATATTTCCCTCGTTCCAGCCTGCATTCACCACCTTGGCCACCATCGGCAGGGTGATGACTTTCTGAACGCCCGGCACATTGGTCAGGTTCCAGGCGAACCGGTCAATGGTTTCCATCACACGGTAGTTTTCCGTGCAGGCATTGGGGGTGGTTTCAGCCACTACCGTCAAGACGTCGACACCAAGGGCAAAACGATCTGAAATCAACACCGCATCCTGGTTATATCGCGCCTGCGGACGCAATTCCGGGACACCCACTTCAGAGTCACCAATCTTCATTCCCTGTGCCAGCCAGAAACCGACCACGAAAAGAACAGCCGATACGGCAATCGCCCACGCGGCCCTCCTGGGCTCTGTGAATCCTGCAAGAAAATCCCAAAGCACCGACTTGCCGGAGGCTTTTTCTATCATCCGCTGGCGATATTTTTCAGGATTTTTCAATTTTACCCATGACAACAACACCGGCAACAACAATAAATTTGTCAGGATAATAACCGCCACACCGATACTGGCGGTGATGGCCAGCTCCTGGATGATTCGGATACTGATAAAAAGAATGGTCAGGAAACCGATCGTATCGGAAACCAGGGCGATGACCCCGGGCGCCAGCAGTTTTTTAATCGTCTCTCTCGAACCATGCATGGGTGAACGGCGCGGAATTTTTTTGATATCTTCGACAGTAGTGATACCGCTTTTAACCCAATCGTCCGGCGTGCGGCCGCCAAATTCCTTCTCAACCATCCATGCGCTGATCTTTTGCACACCATGACTGACGCCAATCGCAAAAATAAGGAAGGGAGTCAGGATATTCATCGGGTCAAGGCTGTAACCCAAAAGGCTCAGTGTTCCCATTTGCCAGATCACGGCCACCAGTGAGCAGGTCAATGGCAGTACCGTCAGCCAGACCGATCTTGAGTACATGTACAACAGGAACGCGGTGATCACCAATGCGACCAGGAAAAACCAGACGACCGCCTGCGCACCATCTGATATATCACCAACAATCTTGGCAAAGCCGATGATGTGAACGGTAAATTGGCCATTCTCAAATTGGGTTCGAATGGCTTCAAGTTGGGCCGCCACGTTGCGGTAATCGAGTTTTTCACCGGTCTGCGGATTTTCCTCCAACAGGTTGGCCCATACCATGGCGCCGGAAAAATCAGCAGAAACCAGGCGCCCGACTTCACCCGACTTGATGATGTTGGAGCGCACGGTTTCGAACATTTCGGGTGAAGGCGCGTAATCCGATGGAATGACGTTGCCGCCGGCAAAACCATCTTCAACGATTTCCACAAAACGCACGTTGGGCGTGAAGATCGAGCGGACGCTGGCACGATCTACTCCGGGAATAAAAAACACCTGGTCAGTGATGGTCTCAAAAGCTTCGAAAAATTCCGGCGTAAACATGTCGCCATCGCGCGCCACCAGTGCAACAAGAACGCGGTTGGCTCCGCCGAATTCTTTTTCATATTGCAGGAATGTCTGCATATATTCATGTTTTAGCGGTAGCTGCTTCTTGAAACCGGTCTCAATGCGCAACTGTGACATTGCGAACATCATGCCGATGGTAACGACCAGGAACAGACCGACGATACCGTAACGGTTGTTGATCAGGAAGGTGGCGATCTTGTGCAGACGTGTATTGCTTGTGTCAGTCATCACTTGACCTCCGGATAGTGGTGAACCCCATCCTCACCAACCAACAAAAAATTGCCATCACCCAGTGACAGGACACCGGCAAAATCAACGCCGCTGGAATGGTGATATATTTCGAAAGAGCCGGAATCATCGCGGATCAGCAAGTTACCGCCGTTGGCGGCAAGCAGAACGGTGCCATCATACTCAGCTGCATCTGAAATACTGGATTCCGAACCGGAATCGACTTCCGTCCAGGTCGTGCCAAAATCACAGCTCTGCAGCACATGGCCTCTGAGACCGAAGAAAATCACGCATTCGTCATTGACTTGCAAATCACCCCACATGGAACCCTGGTAAGGCATTTCGACAAGCTCCCATGTTTCACCCGCATCGAAACTGCGGTAGCTGAGCCCGGCCTCGCCGGCAATCATCCACCTGTCATCATCCATGACCAATAGATGGTTAAGGTGATAATCACTTTCCTCATCAACCATGTATTCTTCCCAGGTCCTTCCACCGTCACTGGTTCGTAAATACAAGCCGTAAGAGCCAATCGCCACACCGTGGTCGTCATCTGCAAAATAAATATCCATCACCGCCTGTTGGCGTTCCGGATCAAATGACAACAGCGTCCATGTATTGCCACCATCACCCGAGGTCATAATCACCGTATCATGCCCACCCGCCCACAGGCGGTCGTTTGTGGAGAAAACGGTTGTCAGGGTTGAACGCGTGGGTACATGATCGGCCTGCTTCCAGTTCTTCGCGTCATCGGAAACCACGATATGCCCACGTTCACCGACGGCAATAAACCTGTCCCTGAAACGGGTGATATCCAGCAACAGGGATTTGGTGGCCAACGGTTGCTGTTCCGCGTATTCGACATCTATGTGATGATCCGCGCTGATGGTTAGCGTTAAAAGCACCGCAAAGAGGCTGATGCAAACCTTGAAAAGTGATTTAATTGTTCTGGTCATACAACTTTCAATACCCTCAAGAAAAGGCCAGCAAATGCTGGCCTTTTCTTAAAATTGACGACTTACCGACGACCGCGGGACCGCAGCGCCTGTGGCGTGAACTGTGACGGCTGTAACTCCACGTTAAAGGTGTTAACCGCCGTATTATTGTCAAAACCCTGTGCAACATAGCGACCGGATTGAAGATCATAATGTGCCTCGATGGTAGACCAGGTGGTCGGCACGTCATAATAGTTGATCGAATGCGCTTCGGATGCCCGCCATAATTCGCCGCGGCCATCATAGTGGTCGATCAGGACAATCTGGTAGCTGTCTTCATCAAGGTAATAAGTGCGCCTGGCATTGATATGGCGCATGCCCTCTTTGAGCGTGGCGTCAACAACCCATACGCGGTGCGGTTCGTAACGCATCAATTCAGGGTTCAGGTGTCCAGGCCGGATGAATTCATCATTGCTCACACCTTCAGCATGCGCGGCATAGGAGTTATAAGGAATATACATCTCCTTCTTACCAACCACTTTCCAGTCAAACCGGTCCATGGCGCCGTTGAACATATCCGTCATATCATTGGTACGTAAGCCATCGGATGCAGTACCGGGGTTGTCGTAGGCAACGTTGGGCGCACGGCGGACACGACGCTGACCCGGGTTATAAATCCAGGCCTGGCGTGCGGTCACCTGCTGGTTGAGCGTTTCATGTACCAACAGAATGTTGCCGGCCAACCTGGCAGGAGATTCTACCTCCTGGAAAAAATACAACAGGATGTTATCGATCTCTTCAATGGTTACGCCCCGCTTGTAATATAAACCCAGCAGCTCTTCGCGAATAACCGTCTCGGTATAACTTCCGCTGGCTGTCGGTGCAATCTGCGAGTTGTAACGAACGCCACCGATACCCTTGTATTTGAGCTTGTGATTCCACATCAGCTCGTAGGCATTCTCGGGAAACGGGAACGGAAAACCTTCAGCCGCGTTCAGGACACCTTCACCATTCTCAGCCAAGGTTGCTGTTGCGCCATTCTTGGCGGTCATTTCATAGATATGCTCCGGAAAGGAAGCACTGCGACGGCTCGGGAATACATCCATAAAATAGGTGTCGGGATACTTCGCAAACGTGGCTTTTTGGCCAACACTCAGCATATCGGCATAGTCCTGGTAATTGGCGCCGGTAATACGGAATAAAGGTTTGTCATCCGGGAATGGGTTTTGATGATGGTCGCGCGGCTTGTATTCGGCTGGCGGTGTGGTAATACCGCCGGTCCAGGCCGGTATTGTGCCATCGGCATTGCCGGCGCGCTCGGAGCCCATCGGCGTCAGGTCTTCACTCAAACGATGGATCTGATCAGGCTTGGAGCCCGCAAATGTCTGCCCCATACCCATGGCCAGACCAATGCAGAGTGAGAGTGTAATTTTTGTAAAAGTTCGCATAAGTATCTCCGGCTATCAGAATGAGTAACGGACGCTGGCGGCAAAGAAATCCCGGTCATACAGCTGATTATAACGACCGCCGCCCGAATAATTGGTGTAAGAAAAATCAAAGATCCACTGTTGCAGATAGTTGAAACCCAACCCCAGTGTAAGCGTCTTGCGGCCGTCGATAAACGACCCACCCGGTCCCGGGGTTGTACCACTGACGTCATGCGCCCAGGCAATTCTCGGCAACACTGTTACCGGGCCTATCGCATCGTTGTACTCAGCACGCATCAGCATACGGTAACCCCAACTGAAATCATCTGCAAAACCGGCTGGCTCAGTAATCGGGTTGCGAAAATCACCGGTCAGGTAATCAGCCCCGCCACCGGTATCGGTACCCGGACCGTTGTACCTGAGAAAATCCTTATCCGGCAAGTCTGATACATAATTGAAGCCGACTTCAGCGACAAATGCGATCTGGTTGGCCTTGATGAAATTATTGGGGCCAAACACCTTGGTGGTGGTTGTCTGTGCCTGCCAGGATTTGTGTTCTTCAAAGCCTGAGATATAACCACCAGGGCCAAATTCGCCAAGCTGACTCTTAAAACGAAGAACCGGTGCTGGAATCAAAGGGTTCAATGGCGTCAGGGCAGCGAATAATAACTCAACATCGTCAACCTGCAGCGGCAGATTAGGACGATAGCTGACCTCGCCCGATAATGCCCAAGTGCCAATATTGGAGTTAAAACTGACGCCCCAAAGATTAATATCTTCCGGATATTCCATGAAGTAAGTTGCGCTGGTCGGTGCTTGCGTTGTGATTGCAATACCACTGGCCAATGGAAGCCTGCTGTGATAATTCAGAAAATAGAACCCAAACTCCGTGCTGTTCATGCTTTCCACAAACCAACGCAATGACACGCCATATTGTCCGCTGTCACTGGCATAACGGTTATCTGACCGCGGTACTGCAACCTGGCAGCTGCCGGCTGCTGCTGCCGGACCCCAGGGTGAGTCGGTCGCGCCGTAGTTGCCATCCACACATACGGTTTCATACAGGTCGGGGTTGATCACCGGTTGGTCAGGGGCGCCAAAGCCGAGCATCACAAAGGATGCGCCCGGTGTACCAAAGTCATTGGTGCCAAAATATGAACCGGCCGGATCCGCGATGATTCTCCTGTACTCGAACATATACAATGCTTCCAGCGACAGGTTCGGTGTCAGGTCAATCGAACCAAACAGCATGTTGACGCCCTCAAAGGCCTCTTTCAGCTCCGCACCTGCAACACGCAACCTGGAGACATCGACGGAATTGATGACGTTGATACCGCCCTGGATAAAGGTGGATTCACCCCAGCTCACTACCTGCCGACCCACACGCCAGTTCAGGAAACGGCTACCGATCTCGTTTTCGCCCCAAATGTACAGATCAAGCAAGCGGATGTCTTTACCGATACGCTTTTCTGCCTCTTTGGATAGAAAATCTTCACCTACATTTTGAAAATCGTAAAAACCCGTGACGCGTCCAAAGGCTCCGTAATTTTTATACCGTACATCCAGTTCAGAAGTGAACTTGATGGTGTTTGAAATCAGATCACCGCCATCCGGATAATTACGGTTGCCATCATCACCGTTAACAGACCAACGGCCAGGCGATGCACGACGTTCAGCGTTGCTCCGGGTGGAGTTGAGCGGGTCAAAATAGGCTTTACCAACATTGCCCTCGTCAAGGTCGCCGACCCGCCAGGACGCACCATAACTGACCGTGGTATCAAAATTGCCACTCCATTCACCATTGGAGAATTCAATGGCATTGGCGCCGGTTGCTGCCAACGTAAATAGCGCCAATGTCATTGCACGTGTTTTACTGAGATTTATTTGTTTAATCGTATTCATCTCTTTTCCCCTGCTCAGTTAAGGTCAGTCGGTTTGGGGTTTTGCCTGCTTGGCTTGCCAGACTCGATA
>JBFFWN010000013.1:0-26911 GCA_041570235.1 Lysobacterales bacterium
GACCGCGGTGACCGCTATATTTCGACCGGCGTTTTTGCCTGATCACGACGCTCGGCGGGTTGTCTTCACAAGGCGATCACAGGCTGTCAGTGATTCCGGCAGAATTTATATAAGATCGCTCCTTCCCCTGTATACTTGAGCGTTAAACCAAACAGGCCGTAAATCTCTATGTTGGAAATACTGCAAGACTGGCTACTGGGGTATGGCATAAACGATAGCCTTGCCTTTTATATCACACGCTCAGTTGCTGTCGTGGCGATGCTTTTGTTGGCTACCATGGCTGACTTTATCGCCAAGCGTTTTATCCTGTCGGCACTGACACAAATTATCGCCAGGTCCAAGACAAATTGGGATGACGCGCTTTTACGCCAGCGAACACTGAACCGCCTGGCACACATGGCGCCGGCGCTGGTGATTTACATACTCACACCCATTGCGCTGGAAGGCCTTGATTTTGCCATCGCTTTGATCAAGGGCGCATTGCATATCTATATGCTTGTCATGTTGATGCTGGTGCTGGATTCTTTGCTGAACACCTTTGAGGTCATCTACCAGGGGTTTCGGGTCGCCAGGGAAATACCCATCAAGGGGTTTATCCAGGTTTTGAAACTGGTGCTGTATTTCCTGACGGTCATTTTTATCATTTCCATACTGCTGGACAAAACACCGGTCTACCTGCTCAGTGGAATCGGCGCGCTCGCAGCGGTAATGATGCTGATATTCCGGGATGCGCTGCTGGGTTTTGTGGCAGGCATTCAACTGGCCGCCAACAAGATGGTAGCAGTGGGCGACTGGATTGAAATGCCCGGATATGGCGCTGACGGCGACGTGCTGGAAGTGGCGCTGACCACGGTAAAGGTGCAAAACTGGGATAAGACCATTACCACCATACCCACCTACGCGTTGATCAGTGAGTCATTCAAGAACTGGCGTGGCATGTCCGAATCCGGTGGCAGGCGCATCAAACGATCGCTGAATATCGACATCAGCACTATAAAATTTTGCGACGAGGAAATGCTGGAGCGATTCAGCAAAATCCAGTACATCTCCCAGTACATCGAAAAAACAAGAAAGGAAACGCAGGAATTTAACCAGTTGGCAAAAGTTGATAATGCAAGTCTCGTCAACGGCCGGCGCATGACCAATATTGGCACATTTCGCGCCTATGTGAAGGCCTACCTGCAAAATCATCCGGACATCCGCCAGGACATGACTTTCCTGGTCCGGCAATTACCGCCGACAGAAAACGGCTTGCCGATCGAAATTTACGTATTCTGCAAGGACACGGTCTGGGCCAATTATGAAGCCATCCAGGCCGACATTTTTGACCATATACTGGCCGTGGTACCGGAGTTTGATTTACGTGTGTACCAAAATCCGACCGGCGCCGATTTCCGGGGCCTAAACCGGCCTTCCTAATGCCTTCATCATGCAGCGGGCTCACCAACCTTTAACCCTGAAAGGACCAGCAATGTCTAATAATTACAGGCTAACCACAATCCTGATGTTACTCCTCCTGATTTTTCCGCAAGCCATCCTGGCGGTCGATGAAGGACGCCCTTCAGGCCATGAGACGGATGAAAAAATCCACCTGTCCGCTGATCTTCGTGCCCTTCTTGGACAGGAGATGATGGCCATTGAAAATGGAATGAAGAACCTGGTACCGGCAATATCTTCAGGTGAATGGGAAAATGTAAGCTCGATTGCACTGAAAATCAGGGACAGTTTCATCATGAAACAAAAGTTGAACGAGGCTCAGAAAGAGGAGTTGCACCGGGTTTTACCACATCAATTCATAGAGATGGATCAGGACTTCCACAACTCGGCGGGTATGCTGGCGCACGCAGCCGAAATGAAAAATGCCGACGTGGTTAATTTTTATTTCTACAAATTAAACACAGCCTGTGTGGCGTGTCACACAAAGTACGCCGGCGAGCGTTTTCCTGGTCTTGTCATGTCTAAAGATGCGGAAAGCAACGAAGGGGACAAGCACGAACACTGACGTGGGTCCAGGTATCACGGCACCCTACCCTTCGCTTGTTCAAGAACAGGGTGTACTCGTTGCGCTCGCTGGCTTTATCTTGACTTGATAAACGTTTCGGTGGACATCTCTCACCGAAACCCTATTGCCGCTTCGGTATAACCAGTCTTTTGAAGAAATCCGAGATCGTCACCTGAGCAAGGTCTCGGAACTCGCCCGCATCGAAAAAAGAACCATTGCAGTCAACGCATGATTCATACCAGATGTGTTGCTGCCGTGGATCGACCTTTTTCTCCATATGACCGCCACAACGCGGACAAAAATACTGATCGATGATGTTATGTTGTTTGCCGGTTTGGGATGAACCCGTATCAATGGCGGTTGCCGCATCCTTGTTTTTCAGCGCTTCAACCTCGCCTTCGTCAAACCAGATTCCGCTACATGAATCACATCGGTCAATAGTGGTGCCGTCTATTTCGACCTGCTGCATATCAGCCCTGCATTTCGGACAACGAATCGCGCCAGAGAAAAAGACGCCGCCTCCACCTCCACCGCCTCCGATGGCGTAGGTCTGCGCGCGCTTATGGCCGGCCTGTTCATCATCGCCATGTCTGTGACGGTGAAAATACAATATGACCATCATGACACCGACCAGCACGGCGAGCGTGAGGTAACTGTTCACATAGCTCGATTGCTCGGAGATCATCCCGTATATTTTGGAACCGGCCGAGTGGCCCAGGTTGGCAACCGACATATATATGGCGAACTGTGTGGCAGAGTTACCGGTCGAGCAGACCGCCATCGCCAACGCGATAATACACACCATTACCACGGGCGACATCATGACCCAGAACGACAGCATCGCCCTGATATAGAGCGTGTCCTGCCACATACTTTGTGTTTGCGCGATCAATATCGCGTGCATACCGACAAGAGAAATGGTCAGGAGCAGAATGCGTTTTGCCCCGATACGATCGATCGCGGGACCCAGCATCAGTGCCACAACGGCACCGATCAATCCCATCATGGCAACCAGCTGTGACCATTGCTGCGTGGTATAGCCAAACAGGTTGATGGCCGCAATTGGCATCAGTGCATGGCCAAAACCGGATATCAGGCCATCGAAGAACATGATCAGCATGATGACCACGCTTGTACGGGTCCAGAGCACCTTGTTGACACCGCTGAATACCGCCCCAAAAGAAGCGGGTTGCTGACGTGTCGTGGCGGCTTTACCGTCGCTCCACGGCAACTTGCGTTCACCCTCATTCTCCAGAACACCTGCAAATAAAAGAACTATGACGGCGGAAACCGTTGCCGCAACGACGGCGGTAACCTGCATACCAAAATTCATCAGCAGAAATCCCGTAACCGCAGCGGTCACACCCCAGCCAATGGCCTTACCGAAGCTCATGAAGGCATTGAGGCGCCCCTGCTCCCTGACAGGCGTCAGGTCAATCGACATGCCGTCGACCGCGACATCCTGGGTGGCGGCAAAGCTGTTAATGAGCACACCAATGATCATCAAAAGGCCAATTTGTTCCGAGGGGTTCTCTATCAACATCAAAGCGAGCAGCGAAAGCGATAAACCCAATTGCGCCGCCAGCACCCAGGGCCGGCGCTTACCCATCGGCCGAAACTGGTACCGGTCCATAAACGGGCCGGTCAACAGCTTGAATGCCCAGGGCAAAACGATTACGGCGAGATAAGAACCGATATCTGCGGCGCTGACACCCTCACTGGCAAGCCAGGCCGGAATCGTGATACTCAACAGGCCATACGGTATGCCCTGCGCGAAATACATCATCGAACCGGTCGAGTAGCGGATGCGTGGACTTTTGGCAAGGATAAACGTTGTTTTCATTATTATTCTCTGTGTCTTTTTTGCAGACAGTAATGCTTCAATGGCTGCGACAGACTATTGTTCTAGACTCATGTAATAAAAATAGCACATATCTGTAAGGATGCTTTGGGTGCCGTTTTTCAAATCCTGAAAGATGAAACGGGGTCATTGCCCCCCCGTTCCTTTTTCATGGTCAAAATAGACATGGATCAAACAACAACGCCTACCCCGTGATCAAGTGTCCCCCCCGGCCAGCTTGAACAGGGTGCATCCCATCAGGAATGCCGGTACATACATCCTGCGTCTAAAAATTGTAACCCAGTGAAGTTGTCACACCATAGTCACTACTGGCAGCGCCGGACGAGATAGACGCAGTGTCATAATTCGCGTAGAAATCCATGGCCCAGTAAAGATCATTGATGAGCTCCAGTTTGAATTGTGTGTCAAGATTCGCCCGCCATCTGCCCCAGTCTGTAATGCTTGGAAAGACAACAAAATTTGTCGTGAAGGTGCGTTGGGGTGAATCGAACTGATAGTATTCATAGGTCAGCCAGGCGACACCTTCGAGATTGGTTTCAGTTTCGCCCGAGGTCGGGATTTCGCGGTTGACATCAAGTCCCAGGGCAAATGAAAACCAGTTTTTCTGCGAGCGCACCGGCACCCACCCGTAGCCCGCACCGGCAAGCGCCCTCACGTCGATGCCAAGTTGATCATTGCGCTCCAGGTTTGCGAAATAAGTGTAGTATCTTTTGTTGGGCAAAAAGATATTATGCATACCGCTCAAAGTCGTTCTCTGGGTGTTGTCAGCCGCAGTCTGGGTTGTGATCTCAGTACTGAAGGATGCCTTTGAGATGGATTGGGTACGCCGGTATTCGGCATCCATCGACAAATTATATTTACCCACCTCACTACCCTTATCCCAACTTAATCCGACGTTGGCAGTGAAATCAAGCCTGTCCCAGAAGTTTGACTCCACCGGGTACATCGAAACCACTTCTTCGATGTCAATATCTGCCATTCCCATTGTGGTGGATACCAGCAGCTTGCTGTCATCCTCCGGCTTGACCAAAGCCCCGTAAAACCTTTGCCCGTTGGTCAATTCGACCGATTGACCCGTGCTACTGGTGATTTGCAAAACGCTTTCCCACTCGATAGACAAGGTGCCCATGTTGTCGGTCGATAATTGGAGTTTACCGCGCGCCAGCGACTTGACCTCACCGGTTATCCGGTCGCCATTCTTCAGAAAAACAATATCGGTCTTTTCAGCCCATGCGGCCTGGCTGGCAATGGCGATCAGCGAGAGCAGAAAAAAACGTAAGGTTGATCCAGAATTGAAGCGTCTTTTCATTTGTCCTATGCCCATGAACACCCAGCTACGATGCTCAAGATAACTATGAAAGGGGTCATAACGCAAGCAAAGCAGGTCGGTGCAAAGCCGATAATTGAAATCGATGGCCGGGTTGTCGGGTATCAATATTCATCCCGGCACGGGTATATAGTAAAAAATGATTGCGAGTGCCTTGTTCTAGTGGTCTGCTATGCACCCTATCGAAAGAAGTAAAGACACCCATTAATCATGATACATGGGTGTCTGGTTTCTTGCCCATTTTTACAACTGGCACCGTGAGCACGCCGGCATCAACTACCAAACGCCAATCAGCACCTTGTGGCTATCCCTGAACAACCTGCTGGGTTTACACAACTTTACACAACTACACACCGCCAAACTCCGACTGTGGGTGCCAGCGAATACTGCGGACCACTGGGGTAGAATCGTTGCAACACCTTGTCCATGGCAAATGTCCGGCACGCCCCAATATCGGCGAGCCGCCAACGCCAGAACGGTCAGTATTCCTCCAAGCCATCCATGAACAGCGCCACCCGGTCGACATCGGTGGCCGTGTTGTCGGCCGGGGTGGTGTCCGTGAGGCCCGCGGGCGTTGAAACGGTTGCTGTATTGACGATCATCGCACCCTCGGAGGCGAGGACCGGGGCGCTCAGCGTGTAGGTCACGCTCTCGCCACCGGGCAGATCAACCGTGTCGATCAGGTCACCGGTGCCACTGACGGTGCAGATGGCGCTACCGGCGGGGATACAACTCCAGGCTGCGTTGCCCGCATCGAGTTCGGTCGGCAGAATATCTTCGACGCCCACGCCCCTCAGATCAAAAGGACTGTTGTTGGTGACTTCGATGGTGTAGGTCGCCGTGCCGTCGACGAAAGGAGCCCCGTTGGTCTTGGTAATGGCGAGATCCACCGGCGCGTTGGCTTCCGCGACCACCCGCAAACGCACCACGTCAGTGGTATCGACGGCGTCGATTAGATACTCCGTTTGCCAGGTCAGGTAAGGACCAATCGCCGGCAAGTTCAGAGTGTCGAAGCTGCCCGCAAGCGTCTCTGCGGTCAGCACGTCGAACTGATCGTTGGGCGCGGGCACGAAATCGTTGATGAATACCACATTGAGGCTGCCACCGAGCGCCGCGCTGCCCCCCGCCGACAATTGATCGAAGCCCACTCCAGCATCCAGACCGCCGATCTCGATGGCCAGTGCGCCAGCGGTCTGGGAGAAACCGCCGCTGACAGCGGTGTTGCCCGCCGCACTCGCCCGGCCTGTGAGCAGTTCTCCGCCGCCGTTGACGAGGTCGCCGGTCCAGTGACTGACCGCCAGTTTTCCCCCGGTGAAGCTGAAAGCCCCACCCTGGGCGACTGTATCCACACCAAGCACGCCCCCGGAGAGATTGAAGGTTCCCCCGGCACCGATGTTCAGGCCGTTGTTGATGGTGTGAACACCTGAGGACTGATTGAACGCTGCCGTGGCGTTATTGCCTCGTTCGAGTACTTCGCCCGGATAGATGCCATCGGTGTCCATGATCGCATCGATGGCCAGATATTCGCTGTTGACCGTGATCAGGCCGCTGTCGACGATGCTGTCGGGGCCACCCAGGTCGTAACTCACATTGGCGTTATCGGCACCCACGATCAGATAACCCACCTCGATGCCGCGATCCGGTGACCGCACATTCAAGGTGCCGCCGTTCAATTCAAGAATCGAGCGGTCACCCGTACCCCGGATATAGCCATTACTGTTGAGTGGCAGAGTGCCGATCTCCAGACTGCCGCCCGTCAGATGGTAAAAGGAAACGCCGTCGACTGGATTACCGTTGCCCATAAACAGATTGCGTCCCACGGAGACATTACCGCCGTTGTGGAAGAAGTTGGTCACCACCTGTCCAAATCCCGCGCCCGGGATCGGTTGCGATGCCATCTGCAGGAAGAAGGTCGTGGTCAAAGTGCCGCCATTCATGGAATACGCCGAATAGCCGTAGTTTCCAACGTACAGAAAATCGGGCTGGAACAGACCGCCATCCTGTTGAAACACACCGTCACCGTAATCACCGACTCGGGCCTCGGGAACTTGCAGTGTTCCGCCCTGCAAGTGGTACTTCGCATTCACGATGCTGCTGGACCCTGTTGACCCAGCGGCCACGGAGAGGAATTGGGTGAGCGTTACGGTGCCGTCTGATTGGGTCAGGATAGGCTCGGCGACAAAGTCCGGTTCGATCGTGCCCACGGCCAACTCGAATGCAGAGAATGGCAGGTTGTTGCCCAGCCCGGCCAGGTCGTTGACCTCGACGCTATCCACATCGGTTGGAATGCCTTCCGGCGTCCAGCAGCTACTGGTGGTGATCTGGTCATCACAACCGGCGCCAGAGGGGTTCCAGCTGTAAGAAACCTGGGCCAGGGCTGTGGACGCCCACAATGCGGACGACAGGACGACCAGGCGCAACGGTATTCGGTACAGCAGGGGGATATTGGCAAGGATTGTTTTCATCGACGGTCCAGTCTGGGTCAACCCAATTTGGGATTGGCTTTCATCAAATCCCATGTGGTGCGCTCAGACAATATGATAGGTAGTTTTAAAGCCATATTGCCAGAAACCCAAATGTATTGGAACGCACTTTTTATCGATTTGCTGTTTGTCTATCAGTAAATTGTCGCGCTATTTGCCCGGTGAAGACTGAAATCTACCTCTTCATCAATCTATTTCACGCCAATTCCGACTTCTGCGCGAAGAAGTGAATGAAGAAGTGAAGACACCCATTGATCGTGATACCCATTGATCGTGATAAATGGGTGTCGGGTTTCTTTCTGATGATACATGGGTGTCTGGTTTCTTGTGGTTTTCTGATGATACATGGGTGTCTGGTTTCTTGTGGTTTCTTGTGGTTTCTTGCCAGTTTCTTGCCGGTTCCTTCGCTGAACTTTGCCGGGTTGCTGACGCTTTTCGTTGTACTGGCGATGGCAGGGGTCTTTGTTGTGCGACGCAATTCGTTTTAGCTTCAAAAACAAATAATAATGGCTTAGAGGTGGCCGGATACGTTTATTACTTTCCAGAATAAATGTATCCGGCCCTTTTTATTGGTTCTTTTTATTGTAAAAAATGATTGCGATTGCCGTGCTCTAGTGGTCTGCTATGCATCCTATGAATATTCACGTCATTTTTGTCGCTCCATTTTTAATGGAAACAACCCTGCGTTTTGTCGCAGGCGCTGCCGGTTTGCCAGGTGTAAACCTGAGCCTGGTTACCCAGGAGGGGGCAGAAAAGATACCTGACGGCCTGCGTTCACGGCTGGCTGCACACTGGCGCGTCGAGGACGCGCTCGACCCGCAACAGCTGGTGAATGCAGCACGAGCGCTGGAAAGCAAGCTGGGTAAGGCGGTACGCATGCTTGGTGCCCTGGAGCAATTACAGGTGCCGTTGGCACGTGCCCGCGAAGCACTCGCCATAGAGGGTCTTGACGTCTCATCCGCAAAGAATTTTCGCGACAAAGCCCGAATGAAGGATGTCTTACGTGAAGCCGGCTTGCCGTGTGCCCGTCATGTACTGGCTGAAAATGCGCACCAGGCCCATGGCTTTGCCGCGCAAACCGGTTATCCACTGGTGGCCAAACCGCCGTCCGGGGCCGGCGGCAAAGGTACGTATCGTCTTGATTCTGATAATGATCTGAATACCCTGCTCCATCGCTACCCGCCATCTGCCGGCGAACCTGTGATGCTGGAAGAATTTGTCTCAGGCACAGAACACTCGTTTGACAGTATCGTCATCAGAGGAAAACCGGTCTGGCACTCCATCTCACGTTACATGCCGGCACCGTTGCAGGTGCTGGAAAACCCCTGGATTCAGTGGTGCGTCTTTCTGCCCCGGGATATCAGTGGTGAGGAATTTGCACCGATCCGCGACGCAGGCTTCAAAGCCGTGCAAGCGCTTGGTCTTGAAACCGGCCTCAGTCACATGGAGTGGTTCCAGTTAGACGCCGAGCGGATCGCCATATCTGAGGTCGGCGCCCGTCCGCCGGGGGCGCAGATCACCAGCCTTCTTTCATGGGCGCATGACCTGGATTTCTACCGGGCCTGGCCCCGGTTGTTGATTTTCGACGAGTTTGAACCACCCGCTCGCAATTACGCGGTGGGCGCGGCCTATTTCCGTGGCCAAAAGAGCGTTGCCGGTGGATCGCGCGTTCGCGCCATTCATGGCCTGGATGAAGCACAGCGGCGCTTTGGTCACCTGGTTGTCGAAGCCCGTTTACCATCCGAAGGGCAGTTTGCCTCCGACAGTTACGAGGGCGAGGGATACGTGATTATTCGTGACCCCGATTCTGCAGTGGTTGAAGAGGCCCTGAAGCAGATCGTCAGCCTGGTCCGTGTGGAGCTTGCCTGAACAATGGTGATGCGAATACTACTGGGCCCTCAGAGCCCGCAGCCGAACCTTCGAAAGGCCATCGAAACCATCAACCCCGACGGACCGATCGTGGTGATCACCGCCGGTTGGCGTGATTCCGAGGGAGAGATCGGCGAATTAAGCGAGGTTGTGGGTCGCCCGGTTGAAGACCTCAAGCTGTACCAGCGGGCCGAAGAAATTTATGCGCATGAACCGTCCCTGCGTGATCTGAAACGCGAACGGCAGGATAAACTGACGGAACTGCAGCGTCTTTACCGGATTCGCCTGTCAGCGACCATTGTTGCAGCGCGAAAACTCATGCGCACACGGGCCGACCCCGAATTACTGCGCCCGGAACGGCGCGCGGCCATCAACCAGGTGCGGGCGCTCGACCAGCACCATCTGCGCCGGATCAGGGCGATCCACCAGGATTTCGACCAAAAACGTGCAAGCCTGGACATTCCGATGACAATGGTTCACCTGGACGAGGTGCGCCGCCTGGTAAGTGAAGCCGGCCTTGTGCTGATCGCCGGTGGTCATGTGGCCGTATTGTTAAACCGCATGCGTTTGTTTCACCTTGGCGGCTTACTGCAACAAAAACCCCTGATCGCCTGGTCGGCGGGGGCCATGGCCCTGAGTGAACACATTGTCCTGTTTCATGATGCCGCACCGCAGGGCAAGCGTGATGCAGAATTGCTGGACGCCGGTCTTGGGATTGTTCGCCGGCGGGTTTTACTGCCACATGCACGGACACGCCTGGACTGGCGCAATCGCGGCAGAATGGCCTTGTTCAGCCGTCGATTCTCACCCGCTGTATGCTGCACGCTGGATAATGGCTCGATGATTCAGCTTGACGATGAAAAATTGATTGCATCAACCGGTTCTTCCATCGTGGCGAGAACAGGCCGTAAGAAAGATTTGAGCAACTCATGAACCCTCAAATCGAAAATCTTTATAGCGAAGGTATTCCGTCGGTCCGGCAGATCGATGAGTTTATTCAGAACAACCGGTTTCCACTGGTTGAGCCCGGTCACGTAACATTTGTGTATCGAGGGCAAGCTGATGAGGTTAACTTGCGGCGCTGGATTTCCGGGCTGAACACGGCGCAATCCATGCAGTCGCTGGAGGGAACGGATCTGTGGGCGCTGACAATGGAGCTACCCGGGAAATCCCGTTTCGAATACAAGTTCGAGGTGGTGCGCGGCGGCAACCGTGACCTGGTACTTGATCAACTGAATGAAGTACAGGCTCATGACCCGTTCGGCGCCAACTCGGTCTGCCAGGGCTTTGGTTATACACGGCCGTCATGGACCCTGCACGACCCCGAAGCCCGTAGCGGCGAACTGACCGGATTCCAAATGCATAGCCAGGCATTCGAAAGCCAGCGAGACATCCATGTCTACCTGCCGGCGCGCTTCAGACGCAACCGCAGTTACCCATTGCTGGTTGTCCACGATGGGGCGGATTATCTCCGTTATGCCGATCTCAAAACGGTTCTGGATAACCTGATTCATAATCTCGAAATCCCGGCCATGGTAGTTGCCATGACACAATCCCCCGATCGCCTGGTTGAATATACCGGGGACCTGCGGCATGCCCGTTTCATTGGTGATGAACTCCTTAATGAAATGAAATTGAGGTTTCCGCTGATTGACAATAACAGTGCCAGGGGGCTAATGGGCGCCAGTCTTGGCGGGGTGGCAAGCCTGCACGCCGCGCGCCAATACCCGAACCGTTTCGGGCAGTTGCTGTTGCAATCGGGTTCCTTTGCCTTCAGTGATCTCGGCCACCACCAGAAGGGACCGGTCTTCGACCCGGTGGTGCGTTTTGTCAACGAGTACCGCAAGCATCCGTTTGCAGTGGCCGAAAAAATCTATATGAGCTGTGGTATTTACGAATCGCTGATCTATGAAAATCGCTCGATGGCTCCGCTGTTGCAGGCACAGGGAATGCAGGTCAAATTCGAAGAGGCCCGCGACGCACATAATTGGGAAAATTGGCGCGACCGTCTGCGCAACGGCCTTTCATGGCTATTCCCCGGACCGCTCTGGATGGTCTATGAGTAAGGCGGTATCGCAACTGATGAAAATCTGGTTCACTGGATTGGAAGGACGTATGATATTCAGACTGCAGAAAAAGGACAGTTAAGTGGCAAACATAACTCGAAAAATTGGCTTATCACTCGGCGCGGATATTTGTTGGCCGATCTGTTATGAAGAGCTGCTAAAGAAGCTCAATCTTAAACTGCCGATTGATGGCAACACCGTCAGCTTCGAATCGTCCCGGGTCAACATCGAACCTTTCGATCTGCGCCATGGCAGTAATTACGACGTGGTCATCGACCGTTTGACCCACTGGTATCACACCTCGCGCGAATGGATTAAAACCGAAATCCTGGTCAACGATCTGTATGTATTCAACAATCCGTGGTCGTTACAATCGATGGAAAAACAGACCACCTATGCAGCCATGATGCGCCTGGGGTTTCCTGTGCCCGATACATGGATGATCCCGCCAAAGGGATACGAGGAGTCCAGTGACCTGCAGCCAACCTTGAGGCGCTATGCAAAGCTGTTCGATCTTGGTGCTATCGGCGATAAAATCGGCTACCCGCTTTACATGAAACCCTATGATGGCGGCGCCTGGGTGGGTGTGACCGGCATCAAAAACCGTCAGGAACTGCTGAATGCTTACGAGAGCAGCGGAACACGGGTGATGAACCTGCAAAAAGGTGTTGAGCCAAATGATGCGTTTGTGCGTTGTGTTGGTCTCGGTCCGCAGTTCCGCCTGGTTAACTATGATCCTGGAGCGCCGTTGCATGACCGCTACCAAATGGATCATGATTTTCTGCCAGCCGACCAGGCGCAGCAAATGCGCGACATGACCATGGTCATCAACGCTTTCTTTGGCTGGGATTTCAACTCATGCGAAGCCCTGCGTCAGGAAGGCGTCTGGTATCCGATTGATTTTGCCAATGCATGCCCCGATTCACAGGTCACCTCGCTGCATTATCATTTTCCCTGGCTGATCAAATCCAATCTGCGTTGGTCAATATTCTGCGCAGCCACCGACAGATCGATGAAGACAAACCTTGATTGGCAGGACTATTTCGAGATTGCCGACCGGGATATTCCCTTCGAAGAAAAAATGCCTGCATACGTCAGCCTGGCCCGTGAGCATTTCAGCGTGGATGAATTCGAGAGTTTCTGCAACACCCATTTGTCGCAGCTTGACGAGGTCGCCTACGAATTTTTTGCCAGCAATACGGTTCACGAGGCCATCGGCGAAAAAGTCACCGCACTTTACCCGGAACATGAAGTCGACAAGTTTGTCGAGTTGTTTTGGAACCGCGTGCAGAAATGGCGCGAAGTGGAAGGATCAGGCGCTTGAAGCACGTATATCGCTGGTATTCCCCGCATGTAGAACAGGATGTCCAACTGGTCCGCTGGGGCACCTATGGCACGCCGGTACTGTTGTTTCCCACCGCCGGTGGTGATGCAGAAGAGGTCGAGCGATTCCACCTTATCGGGGTATTGATGCCACTGATCGAAAGCGGGCGCATCAAGGTTTACTCGACCGATTCAATTGCCGGCCAAGCCTGGATATCAGGGCAACATTCTGCGGAATATTGCTCCTTGCTGCAAAACAGATTCGACTCCCTTGTTTACCAGGAAATTGTTCCGCAAATCCGTAAAGATTGCGAATCAACGGATATCGAAATCGTTACCGCAGGCGCCTCCATTGGCGCGTTCAACGCAGTGGCGACCGTCTGCCGGCATCCGGATGTATTCCGCATGGCGATTGCGATGAGTGGTACCTACGATCTTTCCAAGTACCTCGAAGGGCGTTTTATCCAGGATTTTTATTTCGCTTCGCCACTGCATTTTTTACCCGGCCTGGAAGGGCCGCTGCTGGAGCAATTGCGCAAAAGAACGATCCTGCTGCCCTCCGGCGAAGGTGACTTTGAAGATATCGACGAGTCGTGGCGAATGGCTGAAGCACTTGGCGCAAAGGGTATTCCAAACCGTGTTGACCCCTGGGGCACTGAATGGCGACATGACTGGGTAACCTGGCGTGTCATGTTGCCAAAATACCTGGCAGAATTTGTCGACTGAAAGTTTCAGCCCGCGTAGAGGTGAAGCTCTGACCCTACCCTGTCTGCCATTTCCATGGTTTTTTCAAGGTCGGGATGGCGCAGCATCACGAAGCCATCAGAGACCAGCGTTTTAAGCCAGTCACGGCGTTGGCTACCGACCGGAAGCAAGGTGTTCCATACCACGTGCTCGCCGAACTCCTGCTGTAGTTTATCGATACCCTCAATCTTCGAGATGCGCCCGACGCCGCGCGCACGTTTGTAGATGTTGGCAACATTGTATTTGGGTTTAATGCCCTCGCTGATACTACCCAGCGTAACGGCATTGGCCCATTCACGAAACACATCGAAATCGCATACATACTTCATCTGATCGACCTGGTGGGCGCCGGGCGGACGTGCGCCAATCTCGCCAAACACCACTTCGCCATCGGCTTTTCGATACCATTCCATATGGGTAAAGCCGGTGTCGAACTCCAGGGCCCGGATAACATCGAAGCCCATTTTCACGCCTTCGCGCAAATCAGGATGATCAATGTCCTTAAGCGCGATGACCTGCGGACTGATCCACTCGTGACTGCGCGCAACCAGGGGCCTTGGACGGTACCAGGCGATATTATAATAAGCGATCCTGCCGTTGACGGTGATGGTGTCAAAGGTATATTCCTCGCCTTCCACGAATTCCTCCACGCTGACTGTCTGCACGTGACGCAGGCGTGGAAGCACCGACCTGAGTTCTTCCGCATTGCTTACCCGGTATGTATCGGCGGAACCGGCCCCGTCGATCGGCTTGAGAATGATTGGAAAACCGATCAACTCGCAAGCCTCCCAGACATCCGCAACAGATTGTGCCGCGACGTGACGCGGCGTGCGTATTCCGGCAGCATCCAGGGCCTGCTTCATCAACTCCTTATCGCGGAATCGTTGTGCCTGCTCGACGTTCAGACCGGGTACGCCAAATGACTCTCTGAGGCGCGCCGCCAAAAGGATACCGGGCTCCCACAGGCATTCGATTCTATCAAGCTGCTGGCCACGCAGGCGTTCACGCACCGCGGCTATCACCTGGTCCTCATCCCACAGCGAGTGCACGGGAATGTACTCTGCAAGGCACCGGTGAACGAGCGGCGGCAAACTGCCTGCCGGGGAATCACCCACACCGATCACCCGGGCCCCGGCCTCGGCGAGCCCACGGGTGAACTCCGGCATGTCTGCTGGGTAACCGGGTGAGAGCAATACAATATTCATCATTATTTTATGAGCACTTTATGCAGGGATAATGGTTAGAATAAGCCAAGGGAAAGGCCCTTCCAGACATCAAGGTTAAAATTGACATTATCATGCCACAGGAATCACTGAAAATCTGCCTGGCCAGTTCAGAGCTGGCGCCACTGGCCAAGACCGGAGGTTTGGCTGACGTCACCTCCGCCCTTTCGGCCTTTATCGATGGCGATGGCCACGATATACGCGTACTGATACCGTTTTATTCTTCTATCGATACCTCGTCGCTGGAAGTTACGCGCGTTGATTACCTGCAAGACCTGCCGATTCAAATCGGGCGGCACCATTTTCGTTACTCCATTGACACGGCAAAGCTACCCGGCACCGAACTTGCGGTATATTTGTTGCGCTGCCCACAGCTCTATGACCGGCCGGGAATATACACATCCAATGGGGATGAGCACCTGCGATTCATCCTGCTGTCCCGGGCAGCGATTGAAATGTGTCAGCACATGGGTTTTGCACCCGATATTTTCAGTTGCCATGACTGGCACACCTCGCTGGTGCCGTTGTACCTGAAAACACGCTATGCCTGGGATCGCCTTTTTGAGAAAACACGATCGGTCCTGACCATCCATAACATCGGTCACCAGGGTATTTTTGACGCTGGCATCCTTGAGGACCTCGGCCTGGAGCACGAAAATGACAAGCTGCATCAGGACGACCTTGCCGGTGGTGTGATCAACTTTTTAAAAACCGGTTTGCTTTACGCGGATATGCTGACCACGGTCAGCCCGGGTTATGCAAAGGAAATTTTGGGGCCTGAATATGGCATGGGCTTACAGGACATTCTGCGCCAGCGTCGCCATTCCCTGGTCGGTATCCTGAACGGGGTTGATACCAATGAGTGGAACCCCGCTGCTGATCCGCTGATTCCGTATTCTTATGATAGCCGCCGAATCGCAGGAAAGAAAAAAAACAAAACGGCATTGATGCAAGAGCTCGGGCTCGATTGTAATGATGACATGCCGCTGCTTGGAATGGTCAGCCGCCTGACCAGTCAAAAAGGCATAGACCTTATCCAGCAAACACTCCCGGAGATGATGATACAAAGGCGTTTCGGCGTGGTCGTGCTGGGAAGCGGGGATCAACGATACGAACATTTTTTCAGCTGGTTACAGAACCGCCATCCTGACAGGGTTTGCTTCTATCGTGGCTTCAGCAACAAGTTGGCTCATCTGATAGAAGCCGGTAGTGATATTTTCCTGATGCCCTCGCTGTTTGAACCTTGCGGGTTGAACCAGATGTACAGCCTGCGTTATGGAACGGTCCCGATTGTCCGGCGCACCGGGGGGCTGGCCGACTCGGTGCAGCAGTTCGACCCATCCAGCGGCCAGGGAACCGGAATTGTTTTCAATGATTACAATGCGCCTGCGCTGGGCTGGGCCATTAATTTTGCATTGGATTTATATCCGAATAAGAAACCCTGGCGTCAGATGATGCGTAACGGCATGGCCATGGATTTCTCCTGGGAACGGCAGGGACACATTTATATTGATCTGTTTCGCCGGATAACAAACAAGTAGCACTTTTTAACGGCCAGGCCGGGGCACACCAATGAATATTATTTT
Source organism: Lysobacterales bacterium (assembly GCA_041570235.1). Classification (GTDB taxonomy): domain Bacteria; phylum Pseudomonadota; class Gammaproteobacteria; order Xanthomonadales; family SZUA-36; genus SZUA-36. The sequence goes on from JBFFWN010000013.1 coordinate 16,485, forward strand.
TATAGAGCCTTCCTTTCCTTACAACCAACGGGAGTTTGTGCGCGGCCTTTATGAAGCCGGCGCCAATGTAATCGGTATTGGAGAGCGCCCACAGGAGCACCTCGCAGACGATATCAAGCACTGGCTCAGTCATTACGTGCAGGTGCAATCGGTGGTGCACGAGCCCTCATTACTGAAAGCCGTACAACACGTGCAAAGCCTGGTGTATGTCGATCGCATGGAAGCCACTGTCGAGGCCCACATTATGGCTGCTGCCAGGGTACGCGAGGCAACCGGTATACCCGGCACATCTGTTCGCACCGCCTATCTGTGCCGCGACAAACCCGCCATGAAAGATGTACTGCGCGAGGCCGGTATACCCTGCGCGCTATCGACCCGGGCCGATGACCCAAAAGCTGCCCGGGAATTTGCCCGGCAGGTTGGATACCCGTTGATAATCAAGCCACCGGCAGGTGCGGGTGCTGCTGGCACGTGGAAAGTCCGGAACGACCAGGAACTGGAACAGGTGCTGGTGGAGTCAGGCGTGGTCGATGGCGCAGAAGTGGCCATTGAGGAATTTATCGAGGGTCATGAGGGTTACCTGGACACGCTGACCATCAACGGCGAGGTGACGCACGAATTTATCACGCATTATTACCCCGGTGTGTTAACGGCGATGCGGGAACGCTGGATTTCGCCGCAGATGGTGACCACCAACCGGATTAACGCACCCGGCTACGAGGAAGTCCGGCAAATGGCGCGCGATGTCATCCGTATTCTCGAAATCGGTACCTCAGCCACCCACATGGAATGGTTCGCCAGTCCCAAGGGATTGAAATTTTCAGAAATTGGCTGCCGCCCGCCAGGTGTCGGCCAGTGGGATGTTTATAATGCGGCCAATGAATTCGACCTGTACCTCGAATGGGCCAGCGCCCTGACTCAGGGCAAGCCACACCGTATGCCGTCACGACGTTATTCGGCAGGCATGATCGCACTGCGACCATCCTGTGATGGCCGAATCACGGGCTATTCGGGTCTGGAGTACATTCAGCAGCATTACGGTGACTGTATCGTCGCTTCACACCTGCCGCCTCCCGGGACTCCGACGCAGCCTGTCGAGGCTGGTTATATGGCCAATGCGTGGATGCGCGTGCGGCACCCGGATTACGACACTCTGCGCCACATCATGAATACCATTGGAGAAACGGTGAAAGTCCATGCCGAATAACACTAACGACGCCTTCACACAATTGCAGAAAAAGCTGCTGCCGATCTGGTCCTCTATCCGCGAAGACGACTCTTTTGCGCATACCTCTCTCATTGTTCCGTCCCTGAGCGTTGACCAGGAGGAACTCAGCAAGGTGCAGGGCGCATCATTTTACGAGGAGCGCCTGTTATTCGCGTTGATCCGGCTGCGCAACCCCAATGCGCGTTTGATTTATGTGACCAGTCAACCCGTGCATCCGGATGTGGTGGACTACTACCTGCAATTATTGATTGGTGTCCCCGCTGCCCATGCAAAGCGCCGCCTGGAGATGCTTTGCTTATACGATGACAGCAACCGCCCTCTGACAGAAAAGGTGCTGGAAAGGCCCCGCGTACTGCAGCGGCTGCGTACCTGGATCAGTGAACATGAGCCGGGCTACCTGACCTGTTACAACACCACCATGCTGGAGCGGCGCCTGGCGCTGGAACTCGGCATTCCGCTGAACGGGGTCGACCCGGTGTTGTTGCCGCTGGGCACCAAATCCGGCAGCAGGCAGACATTTGCCGCGGCAAATGTTCCACACCCGGCCGGTTTTGAGGATCTGCATTCCGAGCAGGACATCGTTGACGCACTGTGTCGGCTCGCGGAACTTCGCCCCGGAATCAAGCGCGCAGTGGTCAAGATCAACGAGGGATTCTCCGGTGAGGGTAACGGGGTTTTCAGCTACCCGGAATCAGGCACCGACCCCGAGGCTGTTCGTCAAAGCCTGGCACAGCTGGAGTGGTCTTCAACACGGGAAAACATTGATTCATTTCTGCGCAAATTCGATCAGATGGGCGGAATTGTGGAAGAGATGATCGAAGCACAAGAGGTCCGTTCTCCCAGCGTGCAAATGCGCATCCACCCGGATGGTAAAGCCGTACTGGTATCCAGCCATGAACAGGTGCTGGGTGGAAAAACCGGGCAGGTATATCTCGGTTGCCGTTTCCCCGCCCGTGCAGAATACCGGACCATGATCCAGGAGCAGGCCCGCCGCATTGGTGACGTTCTCAGCGAAAAAGGTGTGATCGGGCGTTTCGGAATCGATTTCCTGCTGACCCGCTCCGACGGTGGACAATGGCAATCCCATGCACTTGAGATCAACCTTCGTATGGGTGGAACCACCCCCCCATTCCACGCGCTGGAGTTTTTAACATCCGGCGAATTGAGCGCGGAAACCGGTATTTTTTATACCCCGAATGGCCATGAGAAGTTCTATAGTGCAACCGACAACCTGAAGTCACCCGCCTACCGTGGGCTATTGCCGGAAGACCTGTTCGATATCAGCATCAGCAACAAGATTCACTACCAGCCTGACAGCGGCACGGGGGTGCTGTTTTACATGATTGGCGCACTGTCGCAATATGGAAAAATCGGCATGACCTGCATAGGAAACTCGCCGGACCAGGCAAATGAGCTTTTCAGACGCACCGTTGCAATTCTCGATCGCGAGACAGAAGTTGGTTCACAGGACCACGGCAGGCTTGAGCCATTATTCGATAACCGGACGAATATGGAATAGATAAGCCCCCATCGGGGCTGCGTATGCCGGTTTAGGCGCGTTCGCGCCAAGGTCAATAACGGGGTCAATAATGGGGTCAATGACGGAGTCATTCATTCGCTTGCGGATTTTATTTTTACGGTAGCGGAATGAGAGACAATAGAGTTTTTTGGCACAGAGGCAGTCACCCAGGCATTACCGCCTATGACGCTGTTGGCGCCGATGATGGTATTGCCTCCCAAAATGGTCGCGTTGGCGTAAATGGTCACATTGTCTTCGATGGTCGGGTGCCTTTTGACATTCCGCATATCCTTTCTGACAGAGAGCGCACCGAGCGTGACACCCTGGTAGATTTTGACGTGATCCCTGATGATGGCTGTCTCACCGATGACCACACCTGTGGCGTGGTCGATAAAAAAAGAATCGCCGATTTGCGCCCCCGGGTTGATATCTACACCTGTCAATTTGTGCGCGTACTCGGTCATCAGGCGCGGTACCAGGGGCAACTCAAATTTATAAAGCTCGTGACTCAGCCGGTAGATGGCGATGGCGTAAAACCCGGGATAGGATAAATAGACCTCTTCAATCGAGTTGGCTGCCGGGTCGCTTGCTGCGATGGCCTGCGCATCCAGGTTCAGTTTTCTCAGGATAGCCGGCAGTTTGGAGCAGTACAACTGCCAGATCTTTCCGCAACTCTTGTTAGGATCCCAGCACACCAAAGCCGCCAATTCCTCAAACAGGTCCGCCAGCTTGTGCATGTTTTCCTCTACCTCGGTTTCGGCGTCAAACAAGGTATTAAACAGCAGGTTGGTAAAGGATTCTGTATTCTCCTTGATTCTGAGCTTCAGATTCGGATGTTGTTTTTGTTTGATGATGTCTTGTATGACGGATTCTTGATCTTGCATGTTTTTCATCTTGTTTAATGGTGATGGTTTTAATGGCTTATTGTAAATAAATTCCACAGGCTCAGAAATGACATGGATCGTACCTTTGCGCCAGGGTGTTTTCAGTTCATAGCGCACCCTGCCGTTTCGAGTCATTGATAACCGCTTTGTGGATGGTGCCCGGTTCAGGTTTGGCGATGTTGTCGACAAAGTGGGACGATTGAGCGTCTCTGGCTAACGCAAGTCGCACCTCGTGAGTCGTACAAAGTGCGGGTAGTAACTTTGAGGGTTCGTAAAATGCCCGCTGATTTTGCCGGTGTTCGTCGCGTACGTCACAACCAAGTCCGCGCCGCTGAGCTGTGGATGCGCTTTGCCGGCGTAAACCATGGCATTCGGCTGGTGATGCTCCGGCGGCCGGTAGAGTATGTGCGGTGGCGACCAAGGCCCGGTCAACGCCGGTGACGCGCGCATGCTTACAACCGCCTGTCCGAAGCCCTGGGTATGCACTGCAAGAAATCGCTGTGTGGATTCGTCAAAGTGAACCGTCAGCTCCGGCGCGCCATTTTCGAATAGTGGCCACCTCGGTGCGCTGGATGAATCGGGCACCCAGCCAAGTCGCTCGCCCGCCCACCACTCCGGCTCAAGCAGGTTGCCACGACGGACCTGCTCAATCGGCCAGCGCGCAGCAAATATTGGGTGCGAATTAACCGGGGCCGGCCACCCAAACGCATACACGTGTCCGTCCAGCACCCTCACGCCCGCGAACCCCACCAGAATGCCGAGCGGGTTCGACGGTGTCTCAAGCGGCCGCACTTTCCACTCTGACGGTTTGGCATCCGGGTTCTCCACCATCATGGCGGTCCAGCCGACATGTTCGAATCCCAGCCCTGTTCCTGTATTGCGGACGGTGCGGGCGAAAAACAGAACCAGCCGGTCATCTACCCGTACACCATTGCCGAACCAAAGCGATTCGCCATCGCGGTCCGGGAACATGGCGGTTGGTTTACCATCGGCGGTTCCTCCCCAATAAAAAGATATCTCGGCGGTACTCGGGTTTGCTCCGGTTTGGATCGCGACGCTGTTACTGACCATGCGTCCGTTCTGCCGCAATCCACTTCCCGAAGGGTCGATCCAGGCGTCGCCGAAAAGCCAAAGCAGGCGCCCGTCACCCAGGTCCACGGATGATGCAACATCCCCGCCCAGCCAATGCGGGTCGCGGTGAAACAACTGATCGGCCTCGCGCCACGCGGCTGCTTCGAAGCAAGGCACATCGACCGGGGCTACCTTTTTTTGAACGTGCTTTGCGCGCTTCCAAACAGACTTTTCACCCAGTACTTCGGTGCCTGACAGATAAGGGCCGAGCACGGACCTCAATTCCTCTGTTGTCCCGGTAAGTATTAACTGGTGCTCATTCTGCCGATAAGGTGTCTTGACGACGCCGGCACGTATACCCGTAAGTAGTGGGTCAGGTTCGAGCGCCGCCGCACTGATCTCGTCCTGATCAATCTCGATTGTGAAAATAATATGACCCGCTACCAGCAGTCCTGCTTGCGGTTTTTCCTGATCCTCTTCACTCAGGGCCGGCCAAATGTCCAGCACCTGTCGACCTCCAAGCGTGCCAAGTCTTGCCTGAAAACTGCCGCTTTGCTCAATGCTCGTGTACTCAATCAGGTAGGTATTATCCTCGCCTTTTGTGACGACAGCACGGTCTGAACCCGGTGCTTGCTCCCACTTGCCAAGCAAGCGCGGATCAAACGTCGAATTGGATTCAGAAACGACCGGGTCAATGGAAAGCACGCAGCCGGATAGCCCAATCAGCGCTATCAGAACACTGCCGAGCAACTGCGTTGATCGAATTGGCATTGTAATCTGCATGGTTCCAAGGCCCCTCTCAAGTAATCAGCTTGCGAAATTAAAAGTGAAGCATCTTCTGCAGTATACGGCATGATTAACCAAACACCTGAAATCTGGGTAAAACAATCGAAGTTGTCGTGATAGGAGTGCCATTCAAGCCCCCCATGACTTTAGCCGACGGAAGTGATGGGTGTCCGGGCTTTCTTTGGGCTTTCTCCCAATGTTGATGGTAAGGCGCTTCAGACAGGAAAGTTTATTGGGAACGGTCTTTTTGCACCTTCAAATGCAGCAGTGCAGAGGCCAGAATTAGCTGCTAGACTCTTTGCTTTAAGCGAATTGCCTAAGCTTGCACTGGAGGTTTTCAACGTGTTTTTACGACATTTCAAACAGTTCGTGTTCACCATCTGCTTTATCGGCATCCCTTTAAGCGCCAATGCGGCTCCTGACATATTCCTCTATATCGAAAAAGTAGAGGGTGAATCGATGGTAAAAGGTTTTGAAAATTGGATCGAGGTAAGTGCATACGGTGAAGGTCAATCTATGCCAATCGCAGGCTCAAGGTCTACCAGTGGTTCGCCCACCAGTGGCCGAGCTATATTTGAAGACGTCAATATTGAGAAACTACTTGACAAGGCCAGCCCAGAGCTGCGTTTCAAGCTTGCAACGGGCGAGGTTATCCCCAGAGTGGCACTGGTTCATACCATTATAATCGACTCCTTGCCAGAGTGGTTCTACGGCATAATCATGGACCTCGTAGTGGTTACTAAAGTCAGCGCCTCTGGTTCAGGCGGGACACCACAAGAAACGCTGTCATTGAACTTTGGCCAGGCAACCTGGTGCTATCGTCCGTTTGACGATAGGACTCAGAGCCTGGGACCGGTGATCACAAAAGCTTGGGATGTAATTGAAAATGCACCAGGGTCTGGGGCTGTTTGCGGAAATTGGGGAAATTGACTAAGTGATTTGCTTGGTTGGAAAGCTCAGCACTAACCTCAGCCTATGTCATTTATAAACCAAAGACGATGAATTTTTCGTCGATATTTTTTATAAAACTAATATTGGCAAGTGGCTTGTCAATGCTGCCTTTGCTTACAAATGCAGCACCTGAAATATTCCTTTATATCGAAGATGTACAAGGTGAATCGACCTTTGAAGGCCTTGACGGCTGGATCGAGGTAAGCGCGTACGATGAAAGCCAGTTTCAGCCTGTTGAAGGCTCAAGGTCTACCAGTGGCCGAGCAGACTTTGGGGACGTGCATATTATAAAACCGCTGGACAAAGCCAGCCCGCAGCTCCGTTACCTGCTAGCATCGGGAGCCATCATCCCGGCGGTGAACTTGCGGCATTACAAAACCATCGGGGCCGAGCAAAAGCTGTTTTTTCAAATTTCAATGAAGTCCGTCGTGGTTTCTGAAGTCAGCGCCGCCGCTACAGGCGGCAGCTCCCCAGAAGAAACATTGGCACTGAACTTTGGCCAGGTGACATGGAGTTACACTCAGTTCGACGATGGAGGACGCCAAATCGATCAGGCGACTTCGTATTGGGATGTGATCAGGAATGAGGGCAATCAGTCCTCTAGTGGAGGCTGTGACAGTTCACCCTGTCAAAATGGTGGCAGTTGTGTTGCTGTGACTGGTGGTAATTACTATTGTGAATGCCCTGTGGATTATACCGGTTCGAACTGCCAGATTTTTGACCTTGATGCTTGCAGCGATAGCCCCTGCGATAAGATTGCGACCTGTACCGACGATCCACCACCTGCCGGCGCTGAAGGTTTTAGCTGCAAATGCCCGGCAGGTTATAGCGGTACGGGCCTTCCCGGTGATTGCACAGATCTGATGTTCGAAAACGGTTTCGAGGAACTACTCGGACTGGCCCTCATGTCTTCGGTTGATTATTCTGTTGATTTCCCCGTACTCGAAGGAATAGACCTCAAATGTAATACTCTCGCCGCTTTCGCTGGACTGCCTGGTACCTACCCGGCATGGTTGTCGACAAGGAGTTCCGCAGTCAATGCCAAAGACCGCGTTGGCGACAACAAATAGCTTAAAAACAGCTGAAAGAAAGCTAGGACATCCATGTTTAACCTCTGGATATCGATATCAATGAGAAGCGGTCAAAACTTTGTTTACTTTATTCCTGTCCCAAAAATTACGGGTTGTCTTCGAAACCGTCGCTGAAGATTTGTCCCGTGATGAAGCAACTTAGTGAAATGTCATCTACTTCTACCTAATAATCCCAATCGTCTCTGTAGTATCGAAAGCGCACCCTAACATCTGGTTGGCCGAGATAGTGCGAATCACGATCCTGTTTCTGTTATACGCCATTTCCGGTGATCGGACATGGCGTGCAATGGAATGGTAAAAAGTTAGATTTCAGCCTTCACCGGCAAATGTTGCGACAGTTGCTCAGGGGAGAACGCTAATGACGCACGGTCCGGACTGGATGTTAACGTTGAAGACGTCCCCACTCGGTTGCGGCTCCGTCGGCGTATTGAGCTCATAGACTATGTGTGCGTTGGACCCGTTGATCACCTGGCTGTTCACCGGTAACGTACCCGGTGACATGCAGGCCCAGCGGTCCAGATTCTCCTGGCCATAGCCGTAAACCTTGACGCGACCGTTGGCAACCACGTCTGCAATCCGGCACACAAAACCGGACGGCGTGCGGTCACACAGGACGCCATTCTGGCCCTCGATTTCGATTACCGACGAGGTAATACCATTGACCGTCTCGGTAAGGAGACCGCTGACCCTGCGGTCGGTACCCGTATCAACCGCTCCGCCACCGGTCCAGACGTTCATTTCGGCACTGGCAAGCATGCTCAGGTACAAACCATCGATCGCTTGCGTGTCGGTAAACCCCAGGTTGCCCCGATGGCCCTTGGACATGACGGTTGACATGGCCCTGTCCACGCTTTTGCTGATAACGCCACGGCTGTGGGCATTATGGTCCGCAATCGCCTCGTTGGTGGTATCTACCGGCACATTGATCGGCGATTCGTTCCAGCGGTTAATATAGGTCATCTGCACGTCGAAGAAAGGGATCAACTCCAGCGGGTTGACGCTGCCGGTCTTGTCGAGCTTAACATCGCCGTAGCTGCAGGCCGGGTCGGCGGCATCGTGCCAGTCCGGGTTACAGTTTTCGAGCACCATTCTGAGGTCTGACGACAGGTAGTCGATATATAAACCGCGTGAGCGTAACTGCTGCTTGGCATATATACCCAAAGGCAAGTTCGTCCAGGACGGCAGTTGCGCCGGCAAGCCGTCCGCATCGGTTGAGATCGGTGTGGGATAAGGGCCCTGTGTGGGTGGATTGGCCACGCAGGGCAACGGCCCGCCTATGCATGGCGGGCTGACTTCATAATCGGCATAGCTGTTCGCAACGAAGGCGCTGGTCGCACCGGTTGCATAATTGGAATACACCTTCACCTCGGCCGTATCGTCCAGGAAATCCATCGGGAACACGTTAAGATCTTCCTGGCGGAAATCCTGTGCAACGCGGAAAAAGCCATCCTGACGCACCAGCCTGCAAGCCTCGGCATAGAGGTCACCATCGTTAAGCGCCTCGACCATTGCGCCGTTGCGTGCCACTTTGTAATGCCGGTGATCACCGGCAAAAGTGCCGCTGGTATGATACTCCGCAGACAACTTGAATGGCGCCACCCTGTTAACCGCCGTATCGGCGTGGTCGTCGTCGTGGCTGCCGCCGTCATGATGGTCCCTGCAGCATTCATCACAGAACTGCGACTGCTGGAAATTGGCGGACATCCCATAGGGCTTGTTGACATAATGCCCCCGCACATACTCGTCACCGGCCCAGATCACCGGCCGCCTTCCGGCGCTTTCGTCGCTTCCCGGTGGCGCCTTCAGAGTACAGTCGCAAGACACCGTCATGAACTCTTCCCTGCGCAGGAAAACGGCACCCGCATTTGTCTGCGAATAAGTGATGACGTCAAAGCGGGTTTCGACCAATTCCTCCGCGCGGATGACATCCGGCTCGGGCAACAGAGATTCTTTGAATTTGTTTTCACCCAGCGACAGGGGGATGATGTCCGGGCGCTGTCCCTGGCTGTAGTCAACCGGTGGCGCATCAAGCGTCCGGCTGTCATTCTCATTGACAACTTTTCCGGCTGCCGCAATGGAGACATGTGCGATCGTCCCGGTCACCTGGATTTCACCGCCCCCCAGGCTGGTGGATGTTTTTTCATTACCTTCATTGACTATGAAGTTACGGCCATCCGCCCAACCCACAGTAACCGATACGGTTTTGTAGTTTGGAACCGTATAACCGGTCGGCGCCGTGGTAGTGAAGGCATCAGACAATAGATCATAAAAGTAATCGGTGACGTCCTGGGTGACCGTGTAAGTGACGTTGTTCCTCGTCACCGTTTGCGTTTGGTCAATGATATCCGCGTAGGCAAAGGTGCCGGCAGTCGAAGTGAGCTGCACAAACCCCCGCTGTTCCTCGATGAATTCCTCCGCGATATTGACCGCCTCGGTGCGTACCTTGGCTTCGGCTGTCGCACGGGTCAGTGAACCCTGCATGGACGCCAGCGCCAGCATGCCAATGGCAAAAATGGCGATCCCGACCAATACCTCCATCAGGCTGAATGCCCGGCAATTTGAATGACTTCTCGAATATTTCACCGTCTACCTCCGGCCCTACCAATCAAGATTCGGCAGGCCAAAATCGCGCCAGCCGCCAGCGATTGCACCAAGCCCGTTGAGCCCGGAGGCGTTGGCCAGTACATAAGGGGAATAAACCACCTGGAACGAGCCGTTGAACGCACCGAGAAGCGCATCGATGATCACGGCGCCGTAAATGTTCAGATCAGCGTGTGCATGCAGGGCCGTGTTGGGGTTTTCTCCGTCAAAGACGTACAGCACACCATAAATTGTGGTGCCGCTGACAAATTTGGTATCAGTTGCTATGACGAGGATCACGGGTGACCTCGGGGAAC
>JBFFWN010000014.1:0-26778 GCA_041570235.1 Lysobacterales bacterium
GCGGAATGGTCGCGGGCCTGATTCATGATATTCCCAGCTGTAAGGAACTGATAGATAGAATCATGGATGAAGCTAATGGCTTGATCCGTGAGCGGCTTGAGGGCATGCTGACTTAAGTTACAAACCCCGGGCCTGGCAGAAACCCCGGGGCGAATTGAGTTTGCCACGGTCCATAATGACCCCCGCTGATTACCATTCCTGGAATCTATCGGTAAAGCCCCTGCACAATTGGATGCGATTGAGTTCACGGTAACGCTTCCCGAATAGGGTGATGATTGACGGCGAATGATGCCTCGGGGCCTTTTCTGACCTTTAACGTCAGCTGAGACCATTGAAGTTTTATTGAAACCAACCACTGCTTAGCGTCTGAAAACGGAGTATCGTAGTGAGTAATCGCTCACAGCAGCCAGCGAACAATAACCCTAGAAGAAACGACATATGGAGCATCGTATGCAAAACCTAAAACTATCAGGCATCAGAAATACAGTCATTACACTATTAACATTTGCATTAGCGCCTGTATCCATGGCCGATGAAATGAGCGTCGAGGATAAGATAAAAAGTGCGATGTCTGCTGCACCCACCAGAATATCGGCGAACGCAACTATTCTGGATTCTGATGGCACAGAGTTGCGAAAAGGTAATAACCAGTGGACTTGTATGCCAGGGGGACTGCCAGGGTCTAAAAAATATCCAATGTGTCATGACCCTGTTTTTATGAATTGGTCAAATACCGTATGGAGCGGCAAGCCCTTTTCAACGGACATTGTAGGCTATTCCTATATGTTGGCAGGTGGATATGCAGCAGATATCAATGATCCGCTTGCTAAAAAGTCGGATAAGGGAAACAACTGGCATCATGAAGGTCCACACATGATGTTAATTATGCCGACCCGTAATTTACTGGAAGGGCAATCAACTGATCCTAAGGATGATAGTATTTTTGTTCTCTGGAAAAACACACCTGCCGAAATAGTGATAATCCCTTTAGGTGATGTCATAACGGAATAGGAAAACGATGACCAATGGTGGGTCAATGGCAAGCGCTTGCAGCCGCTGATGGAAAAGGCCGGCGTTTCTGATGAGCACTGGCTGCCATTGCTTTCAAAGCAAGCTTACCAATGTAACTTCCATAAACGCTGTTCAATAATTGCCGGGTTCTGGCAACACGGCTATTGAACCTGCATACCTTATGTTTTTTTTGGCATTTGCCCAATTAACCACTATGCTTATTGCTCTGTCGAACAAAAAGAAACCAACACGTGTCTTTATTTAACGAACTAAAACGACGTAATGTATTCAAGGTGGGCGCAGCCTACGTGGTGGTTGCGTGGTTAATCCTCCAGGTGGTTGATGTTGTCATTAACAATATCGGCGCACCGGATTGGGTTTTTAGAGTGATCCTGTTGTTGTTGGGCATTGGTCTGCCGGTCATCCTGCTGTTTGCCTGGGCGTTTGAGATGACGCCGGAGGGCCTTAAACGCGAAACACAGGTAGACCCCTCTACATCCATCACCAATCAAACCGGTCGCAAACTGGATTTTATGATCATTGGCATATTGCTGCTGGGCCTGGGTTATTTTGCCATTGACAAGTTCGTACTTTCCGGGGGGCGTACCAGCGTTCCGGCAGAAGTTGCCGTTACCGAAGAAAGTTTAGATGAGACAAAGGAGGTGGAAAAATCCATTGCCGTACTACCGCTGGCAAATCGCAGCGCCCGCGAGGATGACCAGTATTTTGCCGATGGCATGCACGATGATTTGTTGACACAGTTGGCAAAAATAGCCTCTCTCAAGGTTATTTCACGCACCTCGGTGATGCGTTACCGCGATACCGAGATGTCGATACCGGAAATCGCACAGCAACTGGGCGTGACCTCTATCCTCGAAGGCGGCGTTCAACGTTCCGGTGACCAGATTCGGGTCAATATGCAGTTGATCGATGCCGAAACGGACGAGCACCTGTGGGCGGAAACCTATGACCGTCAAATGACCGCAGAAAACCTGTTTGCCATTCAAAGCTCGATCACCCGCCAGATCACTGACGCCTTGAAGGCAAACCTGAGCCCCGAAGAGGCCGCCCGTATTGACGAGCGACCGACCGAAAACCTCGAGGCCTTCCAGGAGTACATGAAAGGCCAGCAATTGCTGGCGCTGCGGGTTGTCTCCGCCATGGAAGAAGGCAAACGCCATTTCGAACGGGCCATTGAGCTCGACCCGGGCTTTGCGGCTGCGATAGTTGGCCTGGCCAATGCCCACCACCTGCTGTACGAATACGCCGGTTGGCCGGAAGCTGAATCACTGGAACCCGCCATGGTTTTACTTGATCAGGCACTCGAGTTGTCACCCAACCTGGGTGAGGCATTCATGGTGCGGGGAGAGATTCACCGCCATCATCGTGAGCTGGATGCGGCCGCGATGGATTTCGAGCGCGCGATGGAATTGATACCCGGTAATGCGGCACTCTTTCACTGGTTTTCCTTTGTCCGTACTGCCCAGGGTCGCGAAGAAGAGTCCTATGCGCTTCTGCAACGCGCCCACGAGCTTGACCCGCTGTCACGGGTGATTCACGTCAACTATGCAGCCCATCCGTTTTTTGCCGGAGATGATGAACAGGCGCTTGTCGAACTTGAGCGGGTCAGGACATTGCATCCCGATTACCCGGCGGTTTATTCATTTCTGGCATGGATTCACTGGTCACAGGGTAATGCTGTAGAAACACTTCGAGCCAGGCTGAAAGTGTTCCAACTGGACCCGGAAAACACCCGGGGGCGCACCCTCTGTTACAACTATCTCAACCTGGCCGCCGAGGAATCGGCCCTGGATTGCATCGCCAAATCCGAAGCCCTGAGGCCAATGGAGAAAGCGTTTGCCCGAATCCTTTTAGAACTGGCCAGGGGTAACCGTGATACGGCCCGGGCCATTCTTGATGCGACTGCTGAATTTGAAGACGAGGACCAGTTCAGGCATTACGCAGCGCTGTATGTGGGTGATTTTGAGCAGGCGCGCCCGGGGTTTTTGGAGGAATATCCCGACTGGTTTTCAGGCCCCGTGCCGGAAGAACTGAATGACTTCCAGGTCGATGATGCAATCGATGCCGCATTGCTTTTGCAGCGAACCGGAGAGAATGAACGCGCCGAGAGCCTGTTGACCGTGGCGCTTGAAAACATCTCGCAAAAGCAACGTAATCACGGAGCCAACGCGTTTGGATTTATGGACGTCAGCATTTATGCATTGCTTGGTCAGCGTGAAAAGGCCTTGCTGGCCCTGGAAGAGTGCGCGGATCTCGAATACCTGTCCGGCTGGGCAGGATTGAAGTTTTTGCCACACTACGACTCCATCCGCGACGACCCACGCTTCTCCGCAGCCTTGGAGCGCCTGAGTTCAGCGGCCGAACTCGCCCGTCAGCGCGCGGTGTCTGAAGGGCTGATGTAGAGGCGCCGCTTTGCAACTGTGACCCTCGGCGATGTACTGACTGGCGCCGGCAGCGCTGGCAGCCAGCACAGTTTGCAGGCTGGTGTGGGCGTTGCCCGTTATTTACAACTACGTAACCAAGCCACCATCCACACTAATCACCGTGCCCGTAACAAAGCTTGCGAGTTCGGATGACAGGTAAATATAGGCATTGGCGATATCCTCCGGTTTACCCATTTTTGCCAACGGTGTCCTGGCGACCAATTGATCAATCACGTTTTGCGGCACGGTTTCAATCATTTCAGTGGCGATAAAACCGGGCGCCACGGCGTTCACACGAATACCCTTGCGACCCAACTCCTTGGCCCAGACCTTGGTCATGCCGATCACGCCGGATTTGGTGGCAACATAGTTTGTCTGTCCAAAATTACCATAAAGACCAACCACGGATGAGGTGTTGATGATGCTGCCCGAGCCCTGTTCAATCATCACGGGCGCAACGGCCTGGGTGCAGTGAAATACGCCACCCAGATTGACGTCAATGACCTGCTGCCATTGTTCTTCCGTCATTTTCAGCAAGGTTGCATCACGCGTGATGCCGGCATTATTCACCAATATATCGATTTTTCCAGTGCTATCGAATAGATTTTCCACTGCGGCTCTCACCGAAGCCATATCGGTGACATTGACCTGCTGGAACCGCACATCATAGCCCTTGTCCACCAGGGCGGATTCGGCCTGTTTTCCGGCCTGTTCATTAAAATCCCAAATGGCCACGATCGCGCCCTCTTCGGCAAACCGCTCCGCGGCGCAAAAACCGATACCCTGTGCTCCACCCGTGATGACAGCAACTTTTTTATCCAGTAATCCCATTGTGATCTCCCAATGATTAATGTGCTCGTTGTCCATTTTTGACCGCTTCTAACCCGGTCACTCTTCCCAATCACGTTGCAGCCAGCGGGATGCCAGAAAGAACAAGCCCGCGGCAACAATATAAAAACCTGTACCGGCGAGGATTGAATACCTCAGTGACTCGTCACCGAATCGTGCCGCCAGAATATCCGACAGGGCCCCGATCGCGTACGTGCCGAGTCCGATTCCAATCAGGTTATTGATAAACAGAAATATGGCCGACGCCGTGGCCCGCATTTCCGGCCTGACGAGATGCTGTATCGCCGCAATCACCGGCCCCAGCCACACCAGCCCCAATGCGGTTGGCACCAGCAGAACGAAAAAGGCCAGTGTCAGGTTGGGCGACATTATCGCCAGTGCATAAAACGGTATGCTCAACAGGAAGGCCACAGCCGGAATCCTGGCATAATTGGCGCGTTTGGCCTGTCCAAAACGATCACCCATCCAGCCCCCCATCCAGATGCCTGCCAATCCTCCGATCAACAATACGGTGCCGTAGAACAATGATGCATTCAGCAGGGTCAGGTGAAAGCTTCGCACAAAAAATGATGGCAGCCAGAAAAACACGCCATAACCCATCATCGATGCAAACGATGCGCCCACCGACATCAGCCAGAAGCTGGGCTTATTGGAAAGGGTCTTTAAAATAGACCTGATGCCCGCCGCCTTCGCATGGCCACGGTCCTGGTCCTGGTTCTGGTCATATTGGCCGCGCTTCGGCTCCCTGATTGTCATCCTGAAAATGGGCGCAACGAGGATACCGGCGATACCAACGAAGAAAAATGCGTAACGCCAGTTGATCAGGCTGGCAATGACACCGCCAAAAACGATGCCGATGGCGCTGCCTATTGGAATGCCAAATGAATATATGCTCAACGCGCGGGCCCGCTGGCCGGACGGAAAGAAGTCCGAAATCAGGGAGTATGCCGGTGCTACTCCACCCGCCTCACCAATACCCACACCCAACCGTGCCATGAACAACTGCCAGAAATTGGTCGCCAATCCGGAAACGGCGGTCATGCCGCTCCAGATCACCAGCGCAATGGTCATGATCCAGGTACGACTGAAACGGTCGGCGAGCATGGCGACCGGGATACCCAAACCGGTGTAGAACAGGGCGAACGCCAACCCGCCCATCAATCCAAGCTGACTGTCGGTCAAACCCAGGTCCGCCTTGATTGGAACTGCCAGGATTCCAACGATCTGGCGATCGATAAAATTGAAGGTATAAACCACGATCAGGATAAACAGGACATAAGCCCTGTTATCGGCCAGTCTTTTTTTGCTGTCTGATTCGTTGATATGCATTTTCTCAGTATGCTGAAAAACCCGGTAGGGACGGCATGGTGCCAACCGTGCTTACCAGGCAATTTTAGCTGACCATCAAGGTCACAGCATGCAATATTATGAAACCTGAATCAAGTTTCATGTTTCGGGTAATTTATAAGATTTGAGTGACACCTGTGATGAGTTGGCCCATGAACAAAGGCCTTCTTAACACCGGAACTATGTACGCGGTTCATCAATGATTTTTGGGTTTCCAGATTTCATCGCGGCCAGACAGATCGTAGAGCAATTCTGCATATTCAATCAGTTTCCCGGTGTAACCTTCCATATGCGCCCCGGTGTTTTCAAGTGGTGACTTGCCCTGTGCAATATCCTTGAGACGGTCGGCGTCCAATTGCCATTTCAATGAAAAATGCCTGGCCACCTGCTGTGGTGATGTGGCCACGGAACCGGCAACGTGGTCCGTGATGACCCTTTCACCCGAGATGGTCCAGATAAAGCGGCTTTTTTCATTCACATTCCAGACCTTGGCGATCAGTATCTTAAATGGGACTGCCCATACCGGGTTGGCATCGATCGCCACTCCAGCCAGCACGCCCTTTTTAAGCATTTCCCTGACCACTTCATCGAGGGTTCTTTTGTACCATGCCCTGATCGCTTTCTGGTCGTTTTCAGGTGTTATTTCTGTCATCTCGCTCTCCAATAAATAATTCGCCGGATTGTCATTATCAACCGTCAAACCGGTGTGTGTCCGGGCACGATGCTGAATGAAAAATGATAGATCCCGGACTCCAGGGTACTCTCAATCTTGCCGGGCGCGCACTTATGAAATATGTGCATCATCCGTGCATTGTCGGACAGCACTTCAGCGGTGAACCTCACAATTCCACGCTTACGGGCAACTTTCAACAACTGGTTAAATATGGTGATCGCCAGGCCCTGGCCCTGCCAATCGTCCCTGACGATAAAGGCAACCTCGGCCGCATTGCTTGCTTTGTCAACGGAATAGCGCCCTACAGCCACGATCATCTCATGCTCATCTTCCCTGGTCACGGCAACCAAAGCCATGTTATCAACATAATCGATATTGACAAATTTCTTCAACTTGCGATGCGGCATGGCATTCATCTTGGCAAAAAAGCGATGATACAACGTATGTTCTGAACAACGGTAAAACAGTTCCCGCATCATATCCTCATCGGTTGGCAGCACCGGCCGCAAGTGAATGGCCCTGCCGGATTTGCAGATAAACTTTTTCTCAAATGATTTACGGTTCAGGTCACCGGCACCGAACACCGCCACCTGGTCGCTGTAAACCAGTTTGCGGTCACGCGCCTCGGCCATAAGTGCTTCACGGTGATCGGGGTGGGCAATATGGATCAATGCCATGGCCCGTTCGCGGATGGTTTTGCCATGCAGGCTGGCGATGCCGTATTCGGTAACCACGTAATGAACATCCCCCCGCGAGGTTACCACCCCGGCGCCGTTGGTCAGCGTGGGAGAAATACGCGAGACCTTTCCGCGACTGGCGGTCGACGGCAAGGCGATGATGGGACGGCCCTGGTTCGAACGCGAGGCGCCGCGAATAAAATCGACCTGCCCGCCAATGCCGCTGTAAAAATAGGTACCCAGCGAATCGGCGCACACCTGGCCGGTCAGGTCCACCTGCAACGCGGAGTTGATGGCAACCACACGGTCATTTTGCGCCACCCGGAAGGGGTCGTTGATGTAATCTGACGGGTGGAATTCGCACATCGGGTTGTTATCGACAAAATCGTAAAGCCGGCGACTGCCGATAACGAAGCTCGCCACGATTTTGCCGGTATGTATGTTCTTGCGCGAACCATTGATCACCCCCTGCTCGACCAGGTCGATGACGCCGTCTGAAAACATCTCGGAATGAATACCGAGGTTCTTCTTGCCGCCAAGGCATGAAAGCACCGCATCGGGAATGGTGCCAATACCCAGTTGCAGGGTCGAGCCATCCTGGATCAATTCGGCGATATGTTCGCCTATTCTCTGCGCAACTTCATCTATCTCGCCCACCGGCGCTTCGAGTATCGCCATTTCACTGGGCACAAGCGCATCGATCTGGCTGATGTGAATAAAAGAATCGCCCAGTGTGCGCGGCATATTGGGGTTGATCTCCGCCACGACGTACCGTGCGCTCTCGGCCGCGGCCTTGGTTACATCAATGCTGACGCCATAACTGCAGTACCCGTGTTCATCGGGCAGGGATACCTGGATGAGGGCCACATCGATGGGTAATTTGCCACGGCGGAACATTCGCGGCACCTCGGACAAAAATATTGGCGTAAAATCCGCCCTTCCCTCCGCCACGGCCTCCCTGACATTGGGCCCGATAAACAGGGCATTATGCCGGAAGCCATTTTCCAGCTTTGGGTCGGTATAAGGTGCAACACCCAGGGTCAATATATGCGCTATCTGGGTGTCGGCCAGTTCGTTTCCCCGCTGCGAAAGTGCTTTGACAAGCAGTTGCGGCTCGGCTGCGCCCGAACCGATAAACACGCGTTGGCCGCTTCTTACATGGCTGACCCCTTCGTCCGCGTTACAGATTTTGTCTTTGTAGGTGTCTTTCCAGCGGCTCATAATTTCACAGTCCTTGAATCCATCCGGGTCAAACCGGCTAATAAAGCGGCTAATTTTACGCTTCCAGGTTTACGCTGTCGTGCCGGCTATCAAGCTTTTGGGAAAGCTTGGAATAAAAAGCTGCCAAATCCCGGTCGAGGCCTGTTAAATGTTGGAAAAAGACGTGTTTTTGAAGTTCCTCATAACGAATGGACCCTGCGCAGCAATCCCTCAGCTTGTGGACCAATTTCAGGGTTTTGAAGGCATCAAACCAGGTGACCATGTGACGTTCAAATTGCTGCAGGCTCTTGCTTTGTCCAAAAGCATGCTGCAATGCCCGGGATACACCGATCTCCTCGAGGCCTCGTAAAAGACATTGCTGCCTCTTATCAGGAACTCCATTTTCTGCGGTTTCCGGAAACACACTGGTGGCGATATCTTTACCTGGTGAATGCCAGATGAGCTTGATTGAATTCAACCAACAGGCCAGTAATTCGAACACCAGCGGATCATAGAACTGGTAATCAGCCAACAGATCAGCCAAACCGGTCATCTTATTTACCGCCGCGCCGGTACCAAATGGCACACGGTCGGAGCGACGCGCCTCGATCTCAATTGGCCTGCACCCGGGACCTGGGGAAAGCTCCAGCACCTTGCCCACCTTGGCCAGTTTGTTCAGCAGGTAAAAGTCCTCTCCTGCTTCGCGCTTTGGAAAGCCCCGAACCATCGCATAGTGCCTGGCGCTGACGGCCATGGTGCTGCCGATGGTATGAAATGCATAGGGTGAACCGGCAGACTTCATGCCCGCCACGTAGTAGCGCAATGACAGCTCATATAGCTGCGTGGCAAGGACCACCTCCGCGCTTTTGGCAGTGGCGGTATCTTCAGTGTGATAGAAAGGATAGATCAATACCGCATGATCCTTTGCCCTGTCTGAAACGCTTTGACTGGCTGTAAAGTAGGTTTCCGGAAGCCGCACATCGGCATCGGTGCAATGAATCCACGGCGATTCAACCCTCCCTGCAGCGACGAGGGCACAGGCGATATCGACCCCTGTTTTCCTGGCATGACCAACACCACCTTTTTCCGGCAGTTGGAATCCCTCGCTGAAACGATCCACCAGCAATACATCCCTTTGCGCAAGTGGATCGCGATACAACTGCAGAGCAAAACTGGCATGGACCACATCAGAAGACCAGGCCAATTCAAAGCGCTCAAACACGGCGCTGGCCAGTGCTTTATTTTGTCGCGATACGACCCCGGTTGCCGCCTTCGACTCATTGATGACCAAAATCATCAGGCTGCGTCCACCGCAGGGTGGAGGCTGGCGGAGAAATGCCGGGTCCTCATTGCAGGCTGGAATGACCATCACATTCCGCCAGGCAGCCTGTTCCGGCAATCCTGCGAGTGCGGCGGTCTCGGGTTCGGCGTAGCGGTCCAGGTACTTTTTCACTCGGTGGTCATGTCCGTGAATTTTTTGTGCAGAAACCTAGTGCAGTGCCGCGCGAAACGGCAGGCGCTGGACAATGTCCGCTTCGGCTTCCAGCAAATCGTCAAGCCGTTCATTGACGGTCATGGGATCTGCATATTTTATCGCAAGGTCAAAAAACAGGGCCTGGTGACCCAACTCCGAACGTGTGATCGACTCATAGAAACGCTTCAAATCTCCTTCCGGCAATGCTTCGGCAATAAGGCCAAAGCGCTCCGCGCCACGGGCTTCGATGATGCCTGCAACCAGTAAACGATCGAGCAGATAAGGCAGATCACCCTGTCTGCAACAACGCCGCAACGCGTTGACGTAGGGGTCTTTTTCATCGGGAAGAAGCTGCAAGCCACGCTGCTGCATCAATTTGATCACCGCGCGGAAATGACTTAACTCCTCCAATGCGAGGTCGACCATGGCCATCACCAGGTCCGGCTTGTCGGGATAGTGGGCGACCATGGTCATGGCCATGCTCGATGCTTTCTTCTCCGCAGCGGCATGGTCCGGCAGGAAAACGTCCATCTCATCAACGACGCCCCGGACCCACTCCACCGGGGTTTTGTATTTCAGTTCTATCATGTAAACGACACCTGTTCGCCAGCGGCGACTAAATGATTGGTTGCAAACACTTCATAGTACCGAAAATTAGACCTTCACGTGAATAGATGTATACTCCAGTTCCGTTTTCAGCGCCGGCGATCCCTTGGAAACCGGTCTTTCAGCAACAGGCAAATGAAGTCCACAGATATCACTGAAAAATACCTCAACGCGCTTGGACTGAAAGCGCAGAAACCGGATTTGCCCCTGTTGAGCGAAATTACCCGGCGCCATGTGGGGGCATTTCCATTTTCAAGCATCGGTCCACTACTGGGTGACGATCTGCCACTGGATCGGGCATCGCTTTTTGATCGAATTGTCACCCGGCAACGGGGCGGATACTGCTTTGAGCAAAACGGCCTGCTTTTCGAGATTCTGAAAGACCTTGGATTTCGGGTCGAACCGTATCTCGCCAGGGTTATTTACAACCAGGACATCCACCCGCCACTGACGCACCGCATCACACGGGTGGAAATCGATGACAGGCACTTTATCGTCGACGTTGGTTTTGGCCCGTTGGGACCATACCTGCCGGTGGACATGTCAGGTGAGAAGTCTGATGAAACCCTCAGGACTTTCTGGGTTGGACAACCTGAAACCGGTGTGTACCACATGCAGACAATCAAGGATGGCAAAGCCTATTCCCTGTATAAGTTCGAATTGAATAAATATGGCCAGGCCGATTGCGAAGTCGGTCATTTCTATTCGCACAGGCACCCAAAGGCCAGTTTTGTAAATAACCTGGTTGTTTCGATCATCACGGACCACGAAGTTCGCTCAATACGAAACAGGGAGCTGAATTTTTTCACCCCCGCGGGTGACCGGGTTCAAGTCATTGAGAATGCCGCGCAGTTAAAGACCATACTGAAAACCTCTTTTGATATCACGGTCAATGATGAAGAGGCCATTGTACTCTTCGAAAAATCCGCTCAAAGCCAGTAGCCGGAACCTGAATATTCTCTGATGAAATGCCCTTCGCACGGCCTGTAACCTGAAATCCAACCTGATTATCGTTCGGTGCGTCTAATCCTCATTGAAACACGGCTGCGCAGCTTGCAAAATGCGCAGCTTGCTCATTAATTTGGCACCTGAACAAAATCAAAGGACATCGCATGAAATTTAACCAATTTTTGGCTTTATCTGTCGCAACAGCCCTGTTGGCGGCCTGCAAACCGGCAACTGAGTCCGCTGAAACCGCCGTTGTGAGTGCAACGCCTGAAGCGGCGGCTGTCATGGAGTTGCCGGTCCGCTATTCCGAAATCAAGCTCTCCGACCTTGACAGCGCCGGTGCCCTGACCGCCTTGTGCGAGTCTGAAAACGCGACCATTCGTCAACACATGGATGCACTGGAAGCCTTTGCGGGCAAACCGACGATTGACGGTTATTACAAGTCACTGGACAGCCTTGCCGTCAGCCTTGGCAACATGATATCCGTCGCACAGAGCCTTAGCGGCATTCACCCCGACCCTGAATTACGCACCGCAGGTGAGAACTGTGCGCAGTTACTTTCCGAGATAGGCACCGATCTGAGCCTGTCGCGGCCGATTTTTGAGGCTATCAGCCAACTTGACATCAACAACGAAGATCCGGCTACCCAACGGTCGGTTGAAAAAGCCCTGCTCGGCTATCGGCTTTCCGGTGTTGACAAGGATGAGCAGACCCGCCAGCGGATTCGCCAGCTGAACAAGGAGTTGGTCGCCATTGGCCAGACTTTCGATCGTAACATCCGCGAGGACGTCCGCACACTGGAGCTCGACTCGGTTGAACAACTGGCCGGTTTGCCGCAGGACTATATCGATGCCCACCCTCCCGGTGAAGACGGCAAAATTCGCATCACCACCCAGTACCCTGACCTGTTTCCCTTTATCACCTATTCAGAAAGCGACGAGCTCAGAAAAGAACTGCTGACCACGTACGGCAACCGCGCATACCCTGAAAACAAGGAAGTGCTCGAGCAGATCATGGCCAAGCGCTATGAACTCGCGCAGTTGATCGGCTTCAGCAATCATGCCGAACTGGCAACTGCTGACAAGATGACCGGATCACCCGAACGGGTCGAAGGCTTCCTGGAGGAACTGAAGGAATACACCACCGAAGCCAATGACCGTGATTATCAGATGCTTCTCAAACGCCTGCGCCAGGACGACCCGGATGCAGAGCGCGTTGAATCCTGGCAATCAAGATATATCGCCGAAAAGGTCCGCACGGAGGAATTCCAGGTCGATTCGAAGCAGATTCGCCAGTATTTCAACTACAACAATACCCGCGACGGTATCCTGACCATGGTCCAGGACCTTTTCCAGGTGAAGATTCGCCCCTGGCAGACCGAGACCTGGCATGAGGACGTCGAATCGTATGAAATACTCGACGGCGACCGTGTACTGGGAAGGTTTTACCTTGACATGCACCCGCGTGAAGGCAAATACCAGCACGCGGCAATGTTTCCATTCGTAAACGGCATTGAAGGTGTTCAGTTACCGGTTGCCGGCCTGATCTGTAACTTCCCCGAGGGGACCGAGCTGATGCAGCACAGCCAGGTCATTACCTTCCTGCATGAGTTCGGCCACCTGATACACTGGATGTTTGCCGGCCACCAGCAATGGAACAACGTCTCGGGCATTTCCACCGAGTGGGATTTCGTGGAAGCACCTTCACAAATGCTGCAGGAATGGGTCTGGGATTACGACACCATTTCCCGCTTTGCAAAAAACAGTGACGGCGAAGCGATACCTGAAGAATTATTGAACAAGATGATCGCCGCCCGGGATTTCGGGCTTGGCAGCGGTACCCGTCGTCAACTGAGCCTGGCGGCCATGTCGCTGAATATCTATAACCAGGATCCCGCCAATGTTGACCTGGATGAGTTGATCCCGCGCATGTCCCGGGAGTACACCAACTACGAGGCGATTCCGGGAACCCATTTCTATGCGAATTTCGGCCATTTAAATGGTTATTCGGCCATTTATTATACCTACCAGTGGTCCAATGCGATCGCCACAGACATGTTCACGCGCTTTGAAGAACAGGGCTTGAGGAACGTTGAAGTCGCCGGCGCTTACCGGGATATCGTACTGGGTGGTGGCGGCACAAAACCGGCTGCCGAGCTGGTCACCGAGTTTCTCGGCCGGGAGATCAGTTTCAAACCTTATGCGGACCGTTTGAGCGGTAAAAAATAAACCCCGATTCGGGTCTTTGACGGCCAGCCGGCTTGCGGCTGGCCGTTGAGTTAAGCAAGCTCAATGATCAAATGCCGCCGCGATCGCCGCTTGCCAGGTGTTTTTTGTACTCTTCGATATACAAGGGCATTGTCACGCTTTCGACGTGTCCTGCCAGGAACAACAACATGTCACCGGGTTTACAACTATCCAGAATCTCAAAGATCACGTCACGGCCAAAGGTCAGCACCTTCGTCGAGTCCATTGAAACCCCCTGTTCGATTAGCACACTTTGCATAAATGGTGCGGTATAACGGGTTTTAGGTGGCTTGGCGGGTTCATAATCCTTGCAAAAATAAAAATCAAAATGACCGGCAACGGTCTTTGCCATTTTCCCGTTCAATTCGTCGGATCGTTTGGTTGAGCCGGCAAATGCGATTACTTTGCGACCCTCCACCTGTTGCAGGTCGGTAAATTCACAAATCTTCCGCACACCATCCTGGTTGTGCGCAAAATCCATGATCACCCTGCAGGGCAACCCTTCAAATTCATTTATACGACCGGGTGAATACTGCTGATCGGCGCGAAAGCCGCCCATGGCCGACCTGATCACCGAAATATCAATACCTGAGTAATGGCTCGCCGCGATGGCATGCATCGCATTGCTGACATTGAACCGGGCAGCACCATCGAACGTCGCCGGAATTTCATTTACCGGCATCACCGGCAAACGTCGCGTATTACAGTACATCACGATCCAGGATTGACCATCAATGAATTCCAGCACACTGAAATCAAGCCGGGCGTTGTTACCATGCCTGCCCAATTCTCCTGCCTCCAGTTCCCCGACGCCGGAGCCCAGTGAAACCAGGCAAACAATTTCGCTGGTCATGTGTGTGATCATGGCCATGGAATTTGAATCATCGGCAAACAGGATCGCAGCCTTCGAAGCGCGTTCCACCACGGCGCGCTTGATATCCGTCATCTCATCAATCGTTTCGATCTCCCCTTCTGCCAGGTGATCTTCAGTAACATTCAGGCATATACCGACATCGCACTGGTGGAAAGCAAAGCCATGCACGGCTATGCCACGGTGATGGGTTTCGAGCACCGCGGCGTTGACCTGCCTGCTGGTCAGTACCCTGGCATGCCCCATAAAAGTGCTGTTGTCTTCATCGGAGACCTGTTTCCCGCCGAGAAAAATCCCATCGGTACACACAAGGCCGGTTTTGTAACCCCGGTGGCTGAATATGTGGTTTATCATTCGGCTGGTGGTTGTTTTACCATTGGTTCCGGTAACAGCCACCAGGGGTATACGGGCGTTCCCGGCCTGTGGATAAAGCCAGGTGAGCACATCTGCTGCGGCGATATCCAGCAAACTGCCTGCGGATATATCCGGACCCAATAAACTGCCAAGGTCCGGAGCAAGATCAAAAGCGACTATGCCCTCCCCAGGCTGCATTGGCCGCGTAAAGTTCGAGACCCTGTAGCTGATCAGAAAGGGCACATTGCCGATATTATTGGCGACTGAATGGGCCTGCTGAGTCAGCGATGCATGCAGATTTTTAACACGCTTCGGCAGGCCACTGGCATTCCGCATGGTGGCGGTGACCTTTCCGTTGATATGCAGGAGATGCAACAGCGTACCGGCCCTGGCCGTGCTCGTGTCATGACGCACTACCGTTAAACCCAACTGTCTCAATAGCGCCAGGCGTTGAGCGGGGTTCCTGAGCAGAGCAGACAACTTTTCACTTGACCTGCTGACACGGAATGTACCATCCAGTATCTGGCTATTAGCGCCCTGGCCGAGGCTCAACAGGCCATTGCGCCGGACCCGTAGGCCGGTGTCTATACAACCGCTTAACGGCGCTCTTTCCAATTGGAAAAAAGGAATATCCCGCTTCAGTGCCTGGCCGATGATGGCCCTGGTCTCGGGCGATAAGGCGCGTTGACGCGCACCGGCCAAAAACTGGTCATAAATCGGCTTCAGCCTGTCGGACTTCCCTGAAAACACTTCCGCCGTCAGTTTGATGGCCGCCAACGCAGTTTCCGCATCCTCGTGTTCAAGCAGGGAAATACTACGTTTTTTGAGTGGCTCAGACGAAATTGAAAAGTAGTTGACATCGTGGCCACTAAGACGCTGAAACATCAATACCGTTTGTGCAAAAAGGGAGCAATACCAGTCGATCCTGTCCTGTCCCATAACACCAACGGGATACGGCTCCCGGGTATCGAGTATGCCGTTGCGTATCAGAACCTGGCGAATATCTGTTATCTCGTGTGGAAATTCATTTTCCCTATCCGCGCTGAAATCCATTCGGCATTCAACCAAGCGCCGGTCCGAATGACGGTTGGGTCCGTAGAATGGAAAAAACAGAATTTGTGGCATGCACCAGCCCTGAAGTAATTCGATGTAGGATGATACCCGATCTCGCGCCGGATTGAATAAGGCACTTTACATCATGCCGGGCTGTGCGCTGTACACTTATGCAGCGCGGTGACTCCAGTCGCGCCATTTGTCGTGGGTAAGGCCCAAAAGCTGAATATCGAGGACATGACTAAAGGCTCAACTGGTGTAGAATCTACTGCGGTAAATTTTACTTTGTGGCTTTTGACTTTGAACCGGAGCGGGTAACATCAAGAAAGGTCGAGCAAAAAACACCGCTAAATCAGTGCCGGGAAAACCCGTCAAACAGGATCGCGATCCGGCTCTCATTTTCCTGATGATGGTTATCATACTGGTGCCGGTACTGGGTCCGGTTCCTCAGATGCAGGGTTTCCCCTGGATCATTCGTCTGTCTGTTTTACTTCCGCTACTGCCATTGCTGCTGGCCTTTATTGCTTACAGGAAGTCGGCACTTCTTTTCAGCTTGCATCCGGTGATGCTCTCTGTCTGGGGCATTGTGCTGCTGGCGGCCATTTCCTCACTTTGGGCGGTCAGCGCCTGGGGGGCGGTTGCTGGCAGTATCAAGTGGTTTTACGTGGCACTGATGTCCGTCGCCGTTTATTCGGTTGCACGTGACGGAAACTCGCTCCACAAGATCATGCTTGCCTGCGCTGTCGCCGGTGGCTATATGGCCTTTATCGGGGTGAGCCAGTACCTGTATGGCCATCAAGTCTACGTGACACCGGTCGGGCAATACCCCTGGCCATCAGCCAGTTCCGGCCATAAGAATATGGCCAGCCAGTTTGTCGTGATGACCCTGCCGTTTGCCCTCTACCTCAGCCTGACCGCCAGGAGGTCACTGGTTTACTGGTTGGCCAACCCGCTGATTGCACTGATGCTGGCATATATCGTATACGGACGCGCACGCCAGGCACTGGTCGCGCTTATCGCACAGGTACTGATCATTGCAGTTGCAGCGAGCCTCAAGAAATCCCGTCAATTGATCAAACCGAATTCGCTGAACAAGGGATATTTTCAGTCGTTACTTGCATCGCTGATCCTGTTCGTTGCGCTGGTGCTAGCGCCACCTTTTGACAAACCCTTCAGTTGGCAAAAAACCGCCGTCAGCGAGTTTGCCAGCCGCACCGAAGTTTTCACAAAAGAAGATGCAACGCTCGAGCAAATGTCCAACGGCCGCTATGCCACGTGGAAGAAAACCACGAGCATGATCGGTGACCATCCTGCGGGTGTCGGCCTCGGCAACTGGAAGGTTCTTTACCCCCGTTATAACGTTGATGCCGGTGACGATTATCGTCCACCCGGGAACGACGTCTGGGGAGATGCGCATAACGACTACCTGCAAATACTGGCGGAACTCGGCCTGGGCTCGATATTGGCGGCGGGCCTGTTGTTGTGGGGTCTATGGAAAGCCTACCGGACAATCTGGACAAATGGCAGCGCCTCGCATCAAAGGTCTTCACTGTTTATCGGCCTGGGATTGACCGGGTTGTTCTCCGTGATGATGTTTTCCTACCCGCTTGCACTGACCGCCCCTCCCATTTTTCTGGGAATTTACCTGGCATTGTTGGCCGCTATCTCATCGTTCTCATTACCCCAAGAAGCCTCCAAACAGTTGGCATTCGGACCGGCCATCGTCATGGTTTTGGCGGTTTTGGCCATCACCGGCGCCTATTTCGGCAAACGCGAGTTGTCCGCCTGGAACCATGGCTTCCTGGCCAAGGCGTTGGGAGAAAGGGTGTTTCAACAGGGGGGAAATAACCCCTATGCAACACAGCGTTTCAAGCTGATTTTGGCGGAAAACGTCGATGAGAGCTACAAACGCGAGCCCTGGGCGCCAGATCTTAACCGCGACAATATCACTTCCTATACCAATCTCGCACTGTTTATTGACCATGAACGCCTGGCCGAAACCTATCGGCAAAAGGCACTGGATGCAGCACTATCCCACCTGGAATCATCACCCCATGACAGTCATATTCATATGGTTGTCGCTACCAGTCTGGGCGTGCCGGCGGACATGGCGATGGAGCATATCGGCAAGGCCATTGAACTGGACCCCGCCAACCTGGTGTTGTTTGAGTACATGAAGAGCATCACCGCACCCGCCCGCGAATACGAAAAGGCGATGACAATTTACGAGTTTTACATTCCGCGGTTCTTCAACCAAAAGGTAAATGAGGACTATGCCTATTTCGCCAGGCAGGCAAAAATGGAGGACAGGGCCGTCGACCGGCTCACCGACATTGATCTTTCCCGGCACCTGAAAAAGGGATCGGACGAATACGACAAAGCCGAAAAGTCCCTCAGTGAATTGATACAGAGACTTAAATCCGGATCCTGATGCTGTATTTGCTGGTGCTACAACGGTCAGAAATCGTACATATCCGAAATGGATTCGATAATGTCACGACAATCGAGATATTTCTCCCTTATCCGCATTGACTCCGACTGATTGCTGTAGAGCATCTCAAATAGCAAATCGACCTCATGCGCATCATCTCCCAATGCTGACTTCACGGCGTTGAGAACCTCGAACGCGGCTGCCCTGACAGTGGCCGGGCTGAATCCGTGCTTGGACACCTGCTGGAGCATTTCTGCATTCTGTTGCTCACTGCGCCCATTCAGGCGCGTATCAAGCACCAGTCCGCGGGTCAGGTAGAGGATGGCCCTGAGGATACCGACCTGTCCCACAGGGTCATACCCCCTGAACTCGATGACATGACAGCCCTTGCGATTATCGACACTGGTCAATTGGCGCTTGGATGCCCTCATCAGGTTGCGTGTTGACTGGAATTCAGTCAGTTTTCCATCGATAAATGGAGAAGAAAATGTATAGGGAATGATATACGGCATATAGTAATTGATTTTCTCAGCCAGGTCGGTAGTTTGCTCGAGATCATAACCGGCAACCGAGATATTGATATGAAAGCCAGGAGTTAATAACGACCGCAGGGCGATATTCAATTGACCTTCAGTGCGAAGACTCAATTCTTTGTGATTAAACGGTACCTGCAGCGATGGTTTACTGGTGAATGGGTTTCGGCTGATCAGCAACGGGTGTAGTCCGCGCTTTTTGCAAAGATGTGTCATCGCCCGAAACGAACTGCGAAACTCATTGATCAGTTCATCAATGTTGGTATGCGGAGTTGTTCTGAGTTCCAGGCCCTTGGGGTCGGTTGCCAGCAGGTTTCCGGACTCATCATGACGTTCGACCCCTTCCACGTAACAACGCTTGGGCGCCGTTTCCAGGGACTTGCAGTCAAAAACCTGCTCATCGCCCGGCACCAGCGGAAATTCTTCTACAATCTCACTAAACAACTGGTAATTGGAATTGGTGAAATCCAGGTATTCACCCCGGGCGTTCTTAAAAGAGAATTCCTGTTCACATCCGATTTTGATCATTGCTTGTCCATTCTTTTCTTTAATTATACGTTCTCGTCACCTGGCAAAGGCAATAGCACTGCGGAAATGATCTCATGGCCGGGTTTGCAGTTGTCAAGGTGGTTGATGCACCCCATTGACGCGGGCTTGTGTTAGTGTAGCGCACATATGAAAATTTTGATTCGAAACCTCGCCCGCACCACCACCGAAAAACAGCTCAGAACTTTGTTCGAGGCCTTCGGGGCAGTGCAATCATGCAACCTTGTTCTGGACAAAAAATCAGGCCTGTCCAAGGGCTTTGGCTTTATTGAGATGCCCCGTCCGGGTGATGCCAAAATTGCGGTGAAAAAGCTGAACCACAAAGAAATCGACGGCAACGTCGTTCGGGTTAAATACGCTGATGGTCCGGCAAAAAGTAAAGCAACTGCTGCGCTGGCGAGAAGGGAAGAAAACAACCCACCCGATGAACCGGGCGAGGTGTGACCTGCAATAGCAATTGACTATTTCAGCTTGTCTTTAAGCGCCGCGTGGGCTGCTGCAAGCCGCGCGATCGGTACGCGGAATGGTGAACAGGAGACATAATCAACGCCCAGTTGATGGCACAGGTGAATGCTCTTCGGGTCACCGCCATGCTCACCGCAAACACCAATTTCCAGGTCAGGACGGGCCCTGCGACCCTCTTCAATGGCAATACTCATCAGGCGGCCAACACCATCGGCATCAATGCTGGTGAAAGGATTCTCCTTGAGTAACCCTGTCTGCAGGTACTCCACCAGGAACCCGGTTTCGGCATCATCCCGGGAGATACCATAGGTCGTTTGCGTGAGGTCATTGGTACCAAAAGAGAAGAACTCGGCCGACTTCGCGATCTTTTCGGCTGTTAGCGCCGCCCTTGGAATTTCGATCATTGTACCGATCAGGTAAGAAACACTGGTGCCCTGCTCCGCCATGACCTGCCTGGCCTTCTCCTCCAGTATAGCGCGCATCTTGACGAATTCAGCTTCATGCGAAACCAGCGGTATCATCACCTCCGGCCTAACATCCACGCCATCAGCCTTGCAACGGCAAGCCGCCTCAATGATGGCCCGAAGCTGCATCGTGTAGAGCCCCGGGATCACCATACCCAGCCGGACACCACGCGTACCGAGCATCGGGTTGGACTCCTCAAGCTCCTCAACACGCCGCAACATGGCAGTTTTTTCCTCGATGTCCTCCAGCGTATTGTCAAGATCCTTGAGGTTGGATAGATGCTGCATACGCAATTTGAGATCTGTCAGTTCCATCATCAGGTCATGGGCTGATGGCAGGAATTCATGCAACGGGGGATCCAGTAAACGAATGATGACAGGGTAGCCATCCATGGCTCGGAACAGTCCCTCAAAATCCTCACGTTGCATTGGCAATAGTTTATTGATGGCCTCGTTTCGCTCAAGACTGGTGGCTGCAACGATCACTTTCTGCATGATCGGCAAGCGCTCTTCCTCGAAAAACATGTGTTCAGTTCGACAAAGCCCGATTCCCTTGGCGCCGTATTGCCGGGCGCGCTGTGCGTCTTCCGGATAATCCGAGTTGGCGCGCACATCCAGTTGGCGCATATCATCCGCCCAGGACAGGATTTTCAGAAGGTAAGGGTCGCTGAAATCCGGAATCTGGGTGGGCAACTTGGCGGCATAAATCAGGCCGGTATTACCATCGATGGACAAATAGTCACCTTCTTCAAGCACCAGGTCATTACCAACACGCATCAGGTTCCTGTCGAGGTCAATCTCGATCTCACTGACGCCTACCACAGCGGGCTTGCCAAACTGCCTTGCAACCAAGGCAGCATGGCTGGTACGGCCGCCCTTGCTGGTAATCACACCTTTTGCCGCGAGCATGCCGTGAACATCGTCGGGACGGGTCTCGGGCCTGACCAGGATGACATTTCTGCCATCATTTTTGGCCCAACGCTCCGCCAGGCCCGGATCAAAGGCAATGATGCCGACAGCGGCGCCAGGTGAAACGTTTAGCCCCCTGGCTATGGGCTGAACATCTTTAAGTGACTCGGCATCCAATTGTGGATGCAGGAAAAAATCAACCTGGTCCGGTTTGACACGGGAAACAGCTTCTTCGATGGTGATCAGTCCTTCATCGACCATATCAACAGCGATACGCACCTCCGCCTGCGCGGTTCTTTTACCATCACGGGTTTGCAGTAACCAGAGCCTGTTCTGCTCGATGGTGAACTCCATGTCCTGCATATTACGGTGGTGTTTCTCAAGAAGACGTGCGATCTCCTCAAGCTCCCTGAACACCTCCGGCATATCGTCGCCAAGCTGTCGTATCGGCAAAGTCCTGCGGGTGCCTGTAACCACGTCCTCGCCCTGTGCATTGATCAGGTAGTCGCCCTCCAACTGCGGTTCGCCCGTGGTGGCGTTACGCGACATGCACACACCGGTGGCGCAATCGTTGCCGACATTTCCAAATACCATGGTCTGGATATTGACCGCGGTACCCAGATCATGAGCGATACCCGATGCATTTCTGTAATCAATGGCACGTTTACCATTCCACGACTTGAAGACGGCTTCGGTGGCCTGCTTTAACTGTTCAAACGGATCGGTCGGAAATTCCTTGCCGGTGTATGTCAGGATAATTTCCCTGAAACGCTTGGTCACTGCCATCCAGGCCTCTGCATCAAGGTCCGAGTCACTGGTCACGTTTGATTCACGACGTTGTGCCGTAAGCACCGCTTCGAATACCTCATCGGGCACTCCCATGACAACGCCACCAAACATCTGCACCAGTCTGCGGAACAAATCATAGGCAAAACGGGGACTGGAGGTGAGCTCTGCCATTCTTGCCGCGATCTCATCGTTCATGCCAATATTGAGAATGGTATCCATCATTCCGGGCATGGAAAATTTCGCCCCGGAGCGGCATGACACCAATAAGGGGTTGTCCGCATTGCCAAAACGTTTACCGGTGGCCTTTTCTAATTCCTTGACAGCTTCAAGCACCTGGCCCCAGAGGCCATCAGGAAACTTTTCATCCGCTTCCAGGTAGTCATTGCAACCGTTGGTAGTGACGGTAAAGCCGGGAGGAACGGGGATACCCAGGCTGGTGGCATCAAACAGGTTCGCGCCTTTGCCGCCCAGCAGAGCGCGAATCGCTTCCCAGTCGCCATCCAGCAGTTCCTTTACCTGGTCGACCTCGTCAAACAGGTAGACATATTTTGTCGGGCTTATGGTTTCCATATGATTTCTCTGTCAATGAAATAGCTCTTCGGCTCAAATTTTTAATTCACATGCCAGAACAGTACAAAGAAACTCGTTTCGCGGTACTGATTTATGTCAGCATTGGGGTATATATTTGAACAAAACCCGGTTTGGAGATGGACGGCGCGCCATCGGCGAATTACCCTGATAACCAATTACCGGTCAAAAGGTTTTTCAACGCAAAAATTGCCGGGAAACTCATCAGCTTTGACAAAAACATGGAATAAACAATGGGCTACAAAATCAAGCTTCAAAAACATCCGGCATCGATCGGCCGTCACCACGTCATAAATGCCCTTATAACCATCATTGCCCTGGGTATCTGTTCGCAAATCGCACTGGCAGCCAGTCATAAGGACATCGCTGATGCCGTGGATGGTTTAAAAATGCGCGGTATCGGCCCGGCTTTGATGGGCGGGCGGATTGCCGATATCGATGTTCATCCAACCAATAGCAGTGTCTGGTATGTCGCCTCTGCATCGGGTGGTGTTTGGAAAACCAGCAATGCCGGCATTACCTGGACACCCATCTTTGATCAGCAAGCATCCTATTCGATAGCTGATGTCACCATCGACCCCAATAACCCGGATGTGGTTTGGGTTGGTACGGGTGAAAACGTCAGTGGCCGTCATGTCGGTTGGGGCGATGGCGTATACAAGAGCCTGGATGCGGGCAAAACCTGGACCAACATGGGCTTGAAGAAAACCGAGCACATTGGAAAAATTGTTATCGACCCGCGTGACAGCAATCGTGTTTACGTTGCGGCAGAGGGCCCACTGTGGTCTGCGGGCGGTGAACGGGGATTGTTTCAATCCGTGGATGGCGGGAAAAACTGGACAGCCATTTTGCACATTGATGAAAACACCGGTATTACCGATATCGAATTTCACCCCACCAACCCCGATATCATCTACGCTGCGGCCTATGAGCGGCGCCGCCATGTGTGGGGTTTAATGGCCGGTGGACCCGGCGGAGGGATCTACAAGTCCACCGATGGCGGCGCCAGTTGGAAAAAACTGGCCAATGGCCTGCCGTCTTCAGACGTCGGAAAAATCGGCCTCGCGGTGACAGCTGCCAACCCGGGACTGGTTTACGCCACCATCGAGGCAGATGACGAAAACAAGGGTTTTTACCGGTCTGCCGACCAGGGTGAAAGCTGGACAAAAAAGAACAGCTATATTTCGGGCGGCACCGGGCCGCACTACTACCAGGAATTGACCGCATCCCCGCAAACAGCCGACCTGGTGTACCAGATGGATGTGTTCATGCACGTCACCCGTGATGGTGGCGAGCACTTCAACTACCTGGGAACGGGCAGGGAAAAGCACAGCGACAACCACGCATTCTGGGTCGACCCTGAAGACGACCTGCACCTTTTGGCCGGAACGGATGCGGGTTTGTATGAAAGTTTTGACCAGGGCATAAGCTGGCGACACTTCCCCAACCTGCCAATTTCTCAATTCTATAAACTGGCGCTGGACAATGACCTGCCCTTTTACAACATCCTGGGCGGGGCGCAGGACCTCGGCACGCTGTTTGGTCCATCCCGCACCATGACAACCGAGGGTGTGCGCAACCAGGACTGGTACGTGCCGCTCGGCGCCGACGGGTACAACGTCGCCTTTGACCCGCAGGACTCCCGTATCTCCTACATGGAATACCAGCAGGGTTACATGTTCCGGCATAACCGTGATTCGAACGAGCTCGTGCACATCCAACCCCAGCCTGAGCCGGGCGATGCGCCGGAGCGCTGGAACTGGGATACCCCCATTCTGATCAGCCCACATGAGGCGTCCCGGCTATATGTGGGCTCACAACGCGTCTGGCGCAGTGACGACCGGGGTGATTCCTGGCAAGCGGTCAGCGGCGACTTGACCACCAATACAAACCGGTATGAACTGGGTTACAAAGGCAGGGTGCTCAGTGTTGATGCGCTGCATGACAATGGCGCCATGTCGAAATATTCAACCCTCACCGTCATCACCGAATCACCGGTGACTGAAGGTGTTATTTATACCGGTTCGGATGACGGCCTGATCCATGTCAGCAGCGATGGCGCCAAAAGCTGGCAAAGGGCGCGCGCCCTGCCGGATGTGCCTGCGCGGACATTTATCAACGACATGGAAGCATCCCTGTTTGATGCGGAAACCGTCTTTGCCGTGGCGGATGCCCATAAGGTGGGTGATTATTCACCCTACGTATTTGTCAGCACCAACCGGGGACGCAACTGGAACCTGATCTCTGGTGACCTGCCTGATGGAAGCATCGCCTGGGCTATCCAGCAGGACCATGTGAACAAGAACCTGTTGTTTCTGGGCACAGAATTCGGTGTTTATTTCACCATGAATGCCGGTCAAAACTGGCACAGGATCGGCGGGACACCCACCATTGCTTTTCGCGACATCAAGATCCAGCGCCGCGACAACGACCTGGTGGGAGCCACCTTTGGGCGGGGATTCTATGTGCTGGATGACTACAGCGCCCTGAGGACCATGTCCGAGAGTAGTTTTGGCAAGGGCGCCAGCCTATTTCCGATCCGCGACGCCTGGTGGTATATCCCGTCAGCGCCTTCACAGGCCGTTGGCATGCCAACCCTGGGCAGTGACAGTTTTGCTTCGCCCAATCCTGACTTCGGCGCAACCATCACCTTTTACCTGGATGAGGCGTTTCAGACCAGCAAGGATAAAAGACAGACACGCGAGAAATCACTGGCCCAAAAAGGCGAGGACATCCCCTTCCCGGGCTGGGATCGTCTGACCACCGAATCATTGGAGGTTTCACCACGCGTTATGGTGCTGATCAGCGATGCCCAAAATCAGCCGGTTCGATGGCTTGAAGCAGACAACAGGAAGGGTATTCAACGGATCAGCTGGGATCTGCGCCTTGCGCCGCCGGATGCCATTGACCTGACTACACCGGAGTTTGTACCGCCCTGGGCGGGTGCATCGCAGGGGCCGTTGGTGGCGCCCGGTGGGTATTCGGCGCAATTGTATGCAATCGCCGACAACCAGGCGAGCGCACTGACCGGCAAGCAGGGGTTCAATGTCAAGCCGGTTCGCTCTGCCGCCGATGGAATCGATTATGCCGAGGTAGCGGCTTACCAGCAGAAGTCAGCCGAGCTGATGCGCCAGGTCAAACACGCTGGCGAAGAGTTGGGGCGCACAAAGACGCTTCTGAGTCACATGAAAGCCGCGGCCGTTGCAGCACCACGTGCAACACCCGAACTGTTCACACAACTGGATGCTTTTGGAATGACATTGGAACAGCTATCGACCCGCCTGAATGGTGACCGCGTAAGAGGCCGTCTGAACGAAACATCGACACCGTCCATCAATGGCCGGGCCTTTAACGCTGCCAATAACTGGCAAACCACCCAAAAAGCCACCGCTACGCAAGTGTCTGATTTTGAAATTGCGAGGAAGGAATTTGCGGTTTTCGCAGGCGACCTGGATTCGCTGCTGTCAGAACTGCAACAACTGGAAAACCGCTTATCTGCTGCAGGCGCTCCAAGCTGGCGTTAACGGCCGGTATTTTGTCTTGCATAAGACAAGCCGGTAACTGGTAATCCATGGCCCGTCAAACAGGAATGGGCCATGGATTCATCAAGCGCGAGCCTTATTGATCGTCCCGTAAATAGGCGTCAGTTCCGTCCAGCCAATCCTGGCGTGGGGGGTTAAAAACATCCACATCAAGGGTATCTTCCAGCGCTATGGCGCTGTGGGGCAGATTGGATGGAATCGTCAACACCTCACCCGCACTGACAATGACTTCTTCAAGCTGCTCCTGCCCCAGCAAGAACCGCAGCGCACCCTGCAAAATATAAGTTATCTGCTCATTGTGATGACTGTGCATGGGCACGACAGCACCTTTCTCCAGGTAAACATGTGCAATCATCATGTTGTCACCTGTCACAAGCTGACGGCTGATTCCGCTGCTGAGTTTCTCGCGGGGTATGTCGTTCCAGGCATAATGCCTGGCGTTGATATCGGGCATGGTTATGGTTTCCTTTTTGATTTCTGTGCATATTTTGCCAGTTTTTAATGATCCTGATATAAAAACCGGACTGTTGACCATGAACCCACCTCTTTTTATGACCCAAAACTTCATTTGGGAGTTATGATGTTGTGGATGAAAAAGCTCGGACTCATCTGGATATTGTGCCTCTGCCCTTTACTGGTTTTTGCCCAGGAACCGGTCGTTCACCCGTTATTTAAAATCGAGCGAAGCAAAAATGCCAATATTATCCAGTACGATGCCCGTTCTGACGAAGATGGCAAATTGCTGAAAAAGAAGCCCC
>JBFFWN010000015.1:0-26156 GCA_041570235.1 Lysobacterales bacterium
CGATGAAGTTCTTAAATCGTTTTGGACTGGTATCGCTGGTGGCTCAATACCATCGGCTTAATTGTGTTACATGAACCGCCGTATACGGGACCGTATGTGCGGTGGTGCGGGAGGACGGCGGGAGCAATCCCGCCTTCCTCCCGTCACGGACGGATCCTGTGTGGCTGGTCCCGCTCCCGCTTGAGGGTTTATTCAGCCTCAACGCTCTCCTTCTCAACCAGGTAGTTGACCACATCCAGCATGGCATTAAAGTCCCTTACGTCCTTGTTGCTGGCGATTCGGTACTTGCGTGCAACCACCATGCTTGGTGTGCCGGTGATGCCGAACAGTTGAGTGTCGCGCTGACTCTTGCGCAACTGGCTGTCGACTGCAAAGGAATTGAAAGTGTCAATAAAGGCCTTTCTGTCAACACCAAAGCCCGAGTAAAAGTCGGCCAGCTCGTCCAGGTTGCGGAATTGCTTATTATGCTTCCAGATGGCATCCATCATGGCAACATGGCTTTCTTCAACAATGCCGAGCATTTCAGCTGTAATATAGCCCCGCGCCATCATTTCCCATGCCTTGCGTCCAAACCCCACCGCGATGCGATTCAGTTTGGTATTTTCAGATTTGCTCTTGATCCAGCTTTGCATAAAGGGCTCAAAGGTGTTGCAGTGTGAACATGCATAGCTGAAAAATTCTGTAACTTCGACGGTTCCCGAGTCATTTTGCGCAGGTGCCTGGTCAATTTTGAAGTAATGGACGCCTTCCTGGTAGGGTTCATTCTGGGCCAGGCCCAACTGGCTGACCAGCAGCAGACTCAAGGCAAGAAAAACATTACGAATCATATTCAAATCTCCACGATTTATTGTCTTGTCGGCATAGTGACCGCATTTACGGCCAGATGTTCCGCACTATCTATTTATTTTTCTGCAGAATGCAAGCCCTGGATATAGCTGGAAACCGCCTTGATTTCACTATCGGTCAGTCGCAGGGAGACTTCGGTCATGATTTTGCTGCTGGCATCGTCCTCACCCCACATCTGGCCGGCACGGAAACCTTTCAGCATCTTCTCTGTGTAAACAGAATGCTGACCTGCAAGTGACGGATAGGGCACCAGCGGGTTGCCTTCACCGGCAGGACCATGACAGGACATGCACGCCGGTATATCGGTCTTGGCATTGCCGGCCCGGTAAAGCTTTTCGCCCGCTGCACTGAGCGCTTCGTCCGCCAGGCCTGCGCTCATTGTCTGGGTGGCATAATATGCGGAGATATCGGCGATATCCTGTTCGGTCAGGTTGATCACGATGCCCGCCATTTCAGGAATCTGGCGGCCGCCCGACTTGACCAGGCTTACCTGGCGTTCAAGATATGCGGCGTGCTGGCCGGCAATTTTAGGCCAGTTTGGAACAACACTGTTGCCATCAACACCATGGCATGCCCCGCACACGGCGGCCTTGCCTTTTCCGGCTTCGGCGTCGCCCAGTGCCAGGACGGGTAAAGAGACCATCAGTAACAGGCTGACAGCAATTTGCAATACATGCTTCATTTCGTACTCTCCAGGAATGTTTGCGTACAATGATCGAAATGGTCGGCTATTATCTCGTTTTAGTTCCCTTCGTTCCAGCGGTATGATAGAAAAATATGAGAAACCACGTATGAAAATAATCAATCCGTTTCGTGTTGCAACGTATGTATTGAGTGCCCACGAGCTCAAACAACTTCCCAATGACGAGGGTATTGAAGTGGCCATCGCCGGTCGTTCCAATGCCGGTAAGTCGAGTGCGATCAATACATTTACCGATCAGAAGTCCCTGGCAAGGACCAGTAAAACCCCGGGGCGAACCCAGCAGATCGTCATTTTCAGGCTGGATGATGACCGGCGTATTGCCGATTTGCCCGGTTATGGTTATGCCAAGGTGCCGGTCAAACTCAGAGAACATTGGCGCAAGGTCATGGCCCGGTACTTTGAAACCCGCAAGTGTTTGCGTGGCGTTGTACTGGTCATGGACATCCGTCACCCGATGAAGGATTACGACCGGCAGATGCTCGATTGGTGTACTGCGTCAGCGATACCCTGTCATATCCTGCTAACCAAGGCCGACAAGCTGAAACGTGGCCCGGCGCAATCAACCCTGTTGAAGCTGCGTCGTGAACTGCCTGAAGGCGCCAGCGCCCAGATATTTTCGTCAAGCAAAAAAACCGGTCTCGATGAACTGGTGAATAAGCTTTGCACCTGGTATGAGTATGACCTCAAAGAGGGGTAAAATACCCGCTTTAACCATCACAACAACAGGAATTATGATATGAGTTTTCCAGCCACCCGTATGCGCCGGATGCGCGCAGATGACTTTTCCCGCCGGTTGATGCGTGAGACTGTTTTAACACCGGATGACTTCATCTGGCCGGTTTTTGTGATCGAGGGCGAGGATGAAGTTGAACCGGTGGCCTCCATGCCGGGCGTGGAGAGGATGACAATAGACCGCCTGGTGAAAAAGGCGGGCGACTGTGTGCGCCTGGGTGTTCCGATGATCGCTATTTTTCCGGTTACAGCTCCCGAGGCCAAGACCGAGCATGCAGCGGAGGCCTGGAATCCGGAAGGGCTGGCGCAGCGCAGCGTCAGGGCGCTTAAACAAGCCTACCCGGAGCTGGGCGTAATGACCGACGTTGCACTGGACCCGTTTACCATACATGGCCAGGATGGCCTGATGGACGAAAGCGGCTATATCGTAAACGATCTGACCGTTGAAGCCCTGGTCAAGCAGGCAGTGTCCCATGCCGATGCGGGTGCTGATGTGGTTGCACCATCCGATATGATGGATGGAAGAATCGGCGCCATCCGCGAGGCGCTGGAGGCGGCGGGACACGTCAATACACGCATCATGGCTTATTCTGCCAAGTATGCATCATCATTTTACGGACCTTTCAAGGACGCCGTTGGCTCAGCTGCCGCGTTCGGAAAGGGTAACAAGTACAGTTACCAGATGGATCCGGCCAATTCGGATGAGGCCATTTCAGAAGTGGCCCTGGACCTGGAGGAAGGTGCCGATATGGTCATGGTCAAGCCGGGTTTGCCCTACCTGGATATCGTGCGGCGTGTCAAAGATACCTTTGGCGTACCCACCTTCGTGTACCAGGTATCCGGTGAGTACGCGATGCTGAAGGCCGCGTCAATGAATGGCTGGCTGGATGAGAAGGCCGTTGTGATGGAGGCATTGACGGGCATCAAACGCGCTGGTGGTGATGGCATTTTGACGTATTACGCACTGCAGGCGGCAGAGTGGCTCAGGGAAGGGAACTGATCAGGCTGGCCTTATTCGGGCAACCGGTCAAGGCGTCTCTTTCGCCTGCCATACACCACTCGTTTGCAGAACAGTTTGATCTGCAGATCAGTTATAAGTTGATCGAAACCGGCGCCGCAACGTTTCCCGGTGAACTGGAGAAGTTCCGCCTGTCCGGTGGCGTGGGCTGCAATGTGACCCTGCCTTTGAAGCGGGAAGCCTGGCGGCTGGCTTCGGTGGCTTCAGAGGAGGTACGCCTGGCACAGGCCGCCAACACCCTTTCCTATCAGCCTTCATTGGGCTGGATCGCCAATACCACCGACGGCGTCGGGTTGATTACCGATTTGACCATCAACCATGGTCTTGACCTCAAGGGCATACGTATCCTTATGCTCGGCGCCGGTGGTGCAACCGCCAGCGTTCTTGGCAGCCTGCTGGCCCAGGGCCCGGCGCACATCACCCTGGTGAACCGCAACCTGGATCGCGCAAAGGCTCTCGTGCAGCGCTTTGGAGGCACGCAGAACCTGTCTGTTATTGGCTGGGATGAACTGGCTTCCTGTTCGGGCTTTGACCTGGTGATTAACTCTACCTCGCTGGGCCACCAGGGCAGGGCGCCGGCATTGTTTTCAGCGTTGTTTGCACCCGGGGCGGTGTGTTATGA
The DNA here is from genome assembly GCA_041570235.1 of Lysobacterales bacterium. Lineage (GTDB taxonomy): Bacteria > Pseudomonadota > Gammaproteobacteria > Xanthomonadales > SZUA-36 > SZUA-36. The sequence continues at coordinate 3,922 of JBFFWN010000015.1, forward strand.
CCTGAATTATTACAAGGCCAGCCAGCCGCTAAAACAGCTTTGCAGTGAAATGAGGCAAACGTATATTGACGGGCTTGGCATGCTGGTTGAGCAGGCGGCTGCCAGTTTTTATATCTGGACAGGCAAAAAGCCTGATAGCCGGGTTGTGATTGAAGCTTTTCGTCAATAGCGGTGCTATTCTCCTTAAAAGACCGAAAAATCTGACTCAAATCTTCTTTCCCTCGCTACGATCGGTCAAACCCGACAGGCTCCGGGGCATGGGTTCCGCCAGTTCACCGTTTTCATCAAGGGCGGGGTAGTCGAGCCCATGACGCTTGCAATACCCGGTCAATACCGGGTGTAGCCACTCAAAACGTTGTCGCGCCAGCACCTTTGAATCGAGACGGCATGTGTCATACATACCGGCTGCCTGCCTCTGACGTTGGGCTTCGTACAAAACGATCGAGCAGGCCACTGAAACATTTAAAGACTGGGTAACACCCATCATGGGTATCGTAATCTGCTGATCGACAAGGGACAGTGTGGCATCACTGACACCGAACAGTTCGGTTCCCAGTACGATGGCAGTGGCCCCGGTGTAGTCATGGTTCTTGAAGTCGACGGCGGCATCACTGAGATGCGCGGCCACCAGTTTGAAGCCCCTGTCCTTGAGAAAAATACAGGCCTGTTCGCTTGAGTCGTGCGTTCTGATGCGCATCCACTTTTCTGCGCCCTGTGATGTCCGCCAGTGTTTGCGAACGTTATCCCCTCCCGGCAGCACGTGCATTTCATTGATGCCCACCGCATCACAGTTTCTGACGATAGCGGAGAAATTCTTGGGTTTGTGCAGATTTTCGGCAAATACCGTCAGGTCGGGTTGCCGCCTCGACAAAACCTCGTCAAGCCTGGCTTGGCGCTCCGGCGTCATCTGGCGTCCGCTTTGTTGCCACGGATGGTGTTGACGGAATCAACCACGTTCAGAAACGCCTGGCCGAGTAATAACACCGGCAGCACCAGGATCAGCGATTTCAGCAGGAAAAGCATTGGCAATCCGCCGGCCTCACGGGAGCTCTCCATCAGTTTCCAGGAGTAGGCCACGTAGGGCCAGGCAATGACCAGAATAAACAGGCAGAAGGGAACCAGGAATAAAAGCGTGCCGGTCAGATCGACCAGGGCGCGTTTTTGATCGGACAGGCCGGCATAAAAAATGTCCACCCGCACATGCCCGTCGTCTTGCAGGGTCCATGCGGCTGCGATCACAAAAACGGCGACATGAAGATAAGTCAGGGATTCCTGCAACCAGATCCAGCCGAGATTGAAGCCATAACGCAATATGACGATGGTAAAGGTCAGAAGAACCATGGCCAATGTCAGCCAGGCAATGGATTTACCGCTGATCGAGATCAGTTGCCGCAACCAGTAAAAGCCGCTTTTGGCGCTTTTCCCGGTCCTTTCTACCACTCTTTGAGCTTCCAGTAGACGGGCTGAACGGGGTTTAGCTTACGATCGGACTCTCTGAGTTCGAGTTCGCCATCGCCATCTTCATCCAGGTAATAATAGGCGGGGCCTCTGGCCGGTGTGATTTTGACCATGTAGGTCCGGCCATTTTGCTTATACTCCTCGACCCGCTCACCTTCACGCTCGGTAATGGTAACGGTGGGTTCAATCTGTTCTCCCGGCACTTTTGGCGGGATGGGTGGAATCGGGGGCGGGGCGGCCGGATCGGAACTTTCAGAAGCTTTCTCCTGGGCCATTGCCAAACCGCAAAACATCAGGTTGGCCAAGACCAGGTTTATCCATTTAAATTTCATTTGCATCGTTTCCTGAAGCTGCAAATCGTTCATAATCGACACAATCCGCTAAACTAAGCGGGCGGTGCATAGTCGCTTTTATCTATACTCTCAGCATAGCAGACCCCAATAGGCGAATCTAAATTTCATTGTAAAAAGGCCCTGATTTTATGAGTAAGACAACCCCCCTCTACCTGGTTGATGGTTCCTCCTACATCTACCGGGCCTTTCATGCACTTCCCAACCTGACGAACTCGTCGGGAGAGCCAACCGGCGCCTTGCTGGGTGTGGCCAACATGCTGCGCCGATTACTCAACGAGGCGGACCCGGAAAATATCGCCGTGGTTTTTGATGCCAAGGGGCCGACATTCCGTCACGAGATCTACGAACTGTACAAGGCCAACCGTCCGCCCATGCCGCTGGAGCTTCGCAAGCAGATTGAACCGATCCACGATATCGTGCGCTTGCTTGGGCTTCCGTTGATCCAGGTGCAAGGCGTCGAGGCGGACGATGTTATTGGCACGTTGGCTGCTCGGGCCACGAAAAAAGGCGTCCCCTGTGTGATCTCAACCGGCGACAAGGACATGGCGCAACTTGTGAATGACAACGTGACGCTGGTCAACACCATGACCGATACGGAGATGGACGAGGAGGGGGTCAAGCAGAAGTTTGGTGTTACCGCAGGCCAGATCGTTGACTTCCTGGCGCTGACCGGTGACAAGTCGGACAATATTCCCGGAGTGGAAAAATGCGGACCCAAGACGGCTGCCAAGTGGCTGAACCAATGGCAGGACCTTGACGGGGTAATCGCCCATGCCGATGACATGAAGGGCAAAATTGGCGAATATTTGCGCGATTCTCTGGATACCCTCCCGCTGTCCAAAGACCTGGCGACGATCCGCAACGACCTTGACCTTCAGGAGTCGATAGAAGAGCTCAAACGCGGCGAAGTTGACCGCCAGGCACTGCGGGCGTTTTTGCAACACTACGAATTCAACAGTTGGTTGCAGGAGTTTGAGTCGGCTGAAAATGACAGCATGGAAGATACCGATGTCGTTTACACCACCGTGCTCGATGAGGCCACGTTCGAGCGCTGGGTGAAGAAATTGCAGCAAGCTGACCTGGTTGCTTTTGATACCGAAACCACCAGCCTGGATCCGATGCAGGCAGACCTGGTTGGCCTGAGTTTTGCAATTAAACCGTTCGAGGCCATTTATATACCGGTGGGCCACATCTACCCCGGAGCACCACAACAACTGGACCGCGAAATGGTGCTGAAGGCCCTTAAATCCCTGCTTGAGGGCAAAACACCGAAGAAGGTAGGCCAGCATATCAAGTACGATATGAACGTCCTTTCACGCTATGGTGTGGCCGTGGACGGCGTCGGCTGGGATACCATGCTGGAATCCTATGTATTAAACAGCACCGGCAGCCGTCACGACATGGACTCCCTGGCGCTTAAATACCTGGGGTATAAAACCACCCATTACGAAGACATTGCCGGAAAAGGCGCCAAACAGATATCTTTTAGCCAGGTGTCGATTGAAGATGCGGGTTTTTATGCAGCCGAGGACGCTGATATCACTCTGCGCCTGCATCAGCACCTGTGGCCATCGTTGCAATCAGAGCCCGCGCTTGAGAAAGTCCTGACCGACTTGGAGATACCGCTGATCCCGGTTCTGGCAAGGATGGAACAGGCCGGTGTGCTGATCGATGGAAAACTGTTGGCACAGCAGAGCAATGAATTGGCCAAGCGTATGCGGGAGCTTGAAATCGAAGCCCATGCGGCGGCCGGTCAGCCGTTCAATCTCGGATCACCAAAACAATTGCAGGAAATTTTATTCGAAAAGCTCGAGCTTCCGGTGATCCGCAAAACCCCCAAGGGCCAGCCGTCGACTGCCGAGGATGTGCTCAAAGAGCTGGCGGCAGACTATCCATTGCCAAAGCTGATTCTCGAGCATCGCTCGATTTCAAAACTCAAGTCCACCTATACCGACAGGTTGCCCGAGCAGATCAATCCGGAAACCGGACGCGTTCACACCTCGTATCACCAGGCAGTAGCGGCCACCGGCAGGTTATCGTCATCAAACCCCCACCTGCAGAACATCCCGATCAGAACACCGCAGGGGCGCAAGATTCGCCAGGCCTTTGTCGCACCTCCCGGCAGCCTGATCCTGGCCGCGGACTACTCGCAGATTGAATTACGCATCATGGCGCACCTTTCCGCTGACAAGGGGCTGCTCAAAGCTTTTCATGACGGTGTTGATGTGCACCGGGCCACCGCGGCTGAGGTTTTCGGGCAATCCTACGAGGGTGTCACGGCAGAGCAGAGGAGGGCTGCCAAGGCCATCAACTTTGGCCTGATGTATGGCATGTCGGCGTTTGGCCTTGGGCGCCAGTTGGATATCAGCAGGCCCGAAGCTCAGCAATACATGGATACCTATTTTGCCCGTTACCCCGGTGTCCAGACTTTCATGGAAAAAACCCGCGAGCAGGCCCGTGACCAGGGTTACGTGGAAACGCTGTTTGGCCGCAGGCTGTATCTGCCCGAAATCAGGGCGAGTAACATGATGCGCCGCCAGGGCGCCGAGCGGGCCGCCATCAATGCGCCAATGCAGGGAACCGCCGCAGATATCATCAAAACTGCCATGATCAGGGTGGATCACTGGATTCAAACCAGCCAGCCGGGTGCAAGGCTGGTAATGCAGGTTCACGATGAACTCGTGCTCGAAGTGGAGGAGGCGCAACTGGAAAAAGTAACGGCTGGAGTGGTCAGGCACATGGCTGCCGCTGCAAAGCTGGATGTGCCTCTGGTTGTCGATGCCGGACACGGACCTGACTGGGATACAGCACACTGAAAAAATTTTCAAAAATATTGAATTTTCCGTGAACTCTCCGGATCGCGGGGGGTCTTATTTAATGACTGTCTTTACAGTCAGGTCCGTCTCCCAAATGCGGACTTAGGAATCGGTTAACTCCCCCAAACCGAGACCATTTTTAACCCGCTGGTTTATCCAGCGGGTTTTTTTTATGCGGGGCGAAATTATCACTCAATTCCCAGCCAGTCACGGGGCTTCAGGTAGTCATACAATGTGGCTTCGGCAGAACCCGCCTGCGGCCGGTAATCATAACGCCAGCTCACCAGGGGCGGCAGTGACATCAGGATCGATTCGGTTCGGCCACCGGATTGCAGGCCAAAAAGGGTGCCGCGGTCATAGACCAGGTTGAACTCGACATAGCGGCCCCGGCGATAAAGCTGAAACGACCGTTCACGTTCGCCATACGCAGTATCCTTGCGTTTTTGCACAATGGGCAGGTAGGCGGGCAGGTAGCTGTTGCCGATGGTTTGCATGAATTCAAAACTGCGCTCAAAGCCCCATTCGTTCAGATCATCGAAGAAAAGACCGCCAACTCCACGGGTTTCCTGACGGTGCTTCAGGTAAAAGTAATCATCACACCACTTTTTGTAGCGCGGGTAGACGTCCTCGCCAAACGGTTGGCAGGTTTCCCTGGCTGTTCGGTGCCAGTGCTCGATATCTTCAAGGTTCGGGTAATAAGGCGTCAGGTCATATCCGCCGCCGAACCACCAGATGGAGCCGTCGCCGCCGTCCGGGTCGCCGGGTTTATTGGCAATGAAAAAGCGCACATTGGCATGGCTGGTCGGCACATAGGGGTTGTGGGGGTGGATGACCAGTGAAATTCCCATGGCCTGAAAATCCCGCCCCTCCAGTTCCGGTCGCGCTGCGGTCGCAGAGGGTGGTAAGCGCTTGCCGAACACATGTGAGAAATTAACCCCGGCTTGTTCAAAAACTGCACCCTGTTCAAGTACACGTGTGCGCCCGCCACCGCCGGCCTCGCGCTCCCATGTGTCCTGCTTGAATCTGGCTTTGCCGTCCTCGAGTTCCAGTCCTTCACAAATCCTGTCCTGCAAACCAAGCAGGAATTTTTTGACGCGTTCTATTTGCATGACAGAAACAACCCGATCATCCTTTTCTGAGGACCCGGCCAGTTGCAAGGTCACGAATTTCGCTGGGTTTTTCACCGTCACCCAGCTCACCTTCCAGCACGCCGGCGATCTGGTGACCAAAGCTCTGGTCGACCTCTTCAAAGCTGCGTGCCGGTCTGGCCGCAGAGAAATTAGCGCTGGTGGAGATCAGGGCAGAGCCAAAAGCAAGGCACAAATCACGGCTGGGTTGGTGCGCGGTTATGCGAACCGCCACGGTTGGATGTGAACCGGCCACGTAATCGGGCACGCCGGGTGCGCGCGGGAATAGCCAGGTCACCGGCCCCGGCCAGGTTTCCATGGCCCTTTGTATGAGACTGTCATCGGTTTCACCAATCCATGGTTGCAGTTGCGAATAATCAGCTGCAATCAACACCAGGCCGGCAGACTCATGCCGGCCCTTAATGGTGAGAATCTTGCGAACGGCCGTTTCGTTGGCTGGATCACAGCCCAGGCCATATACGGCTTCGGTAGGGTAGGCAATCACCTGGCCGGCGTGTAATTGTTCGACGGCTGCGGTGGTATCCAGCAGGGTTAAATGGGACATGCTTTCTGATCTCTGATGTTTCTTGGACTATTTTTTAGACACTTTCTTTTTGCTGGTTTTCTTTTTTGATGCTCGCTTTTTTGTGGCTTTCTTTTTACCCGTTTTCTTTTTGCTGGTTTTTTTGCCGCTGACCTTTTTCTTCGCCGCCTTCTTTTTGCCCCGTTTGCGCTCAGGCGCCGCGGCGATCAGCTCTTCGCATTCGGCCTGGGTGAATGACTCGGGTTTCCGGTCTTTGGGGATGCGCGCGTTTTTGTTACCGTCGGTGATGTAAGGTCCATATCGTCCATTCAGGATCTGAATGTCAGTACCGTCGAAGGTGCGGATGATGCGGTTGGCTTCAAATTCTTTCTTTTCCGCGACCAGTTTCAGCGCTTGCTCGAGGGTCACATCGTGAGGGTCGGCATCTTTCAGTGATACGAACTGGTTGCCAAAGCGGATATAAGGGCCGAAGCGCCCAATAGCGGCAACCACCTCTTCACCCTCTTCAGTCACTCCCAGTTTACGAGGAAGCTTGAACAACTCCAGCGCCTCTTCCAGGGTGATAGTCTCGAGGCTTTGTCCGGGTCTCAATCCCGCAAAGATGGGCTTTTCTTCATCGTCGCGCGTGCCGATCTGGGCATGTGGCCCAAACCGGCCAAGACGAACCGACAGCGGTTTACCGGACTTGGGGTCGACACCCAGAAGCCGTCCGCCCTTTGCCTCCTCACGGCTGACCGTCTCCTCTTTATCGGTGACCCGTGCGTGAAATGGCGCCCAGAATGACTCAAGCAGGGGAACCCATTCGAGCTCCCCCCTTGAAACCTCGTCTAATTCGTCCTCAAGGCGGGCGGTAAATTCATAATCGACGTACTCGGTAAAATGCTGTTCCAGAAAACGTTCGACTACCCTGCCGGTATCGGTAGGCTTGAATCGTCGCTGGTCGAGCTCAACATACTGGCGTCTTACCAGCGTCGACATGATACTGGCGTATGTCGAGGGCCGGCCGATGCCGTATTCCTCCATGGCCTTTACCAGGCTGGCCTCGGAATACCTCGGTGGAGGCTCGGTAAAATGCTGTTCAGAGCGAATCGTATCGAGTTGTAGCAAATCGCCCTCTTTCATTTCGGGCAGACTGCTTTCCTGCTTTATATCTTTCTCGGGTTTCGATACCTCGTAAGCGGCCAGAAAACCGGGGAAAGTTATCACAGAGCCATTGGCGCGGAAGCTGGCGCCTTTGCCGCAGTCAAATTCAACCGCCACCGTATCCATTCTCGCTGCTGCCATCTGGCTGGCCAGGGTGCGTTTCCAGATCAGTTCATATAAGCGATACTGGTCGTCACTTAGGCAGGACTTGATCTTGCCTGGCAAAAGGCTGGCTGAAGTCGGCCGAATGGCTTCGTGTGCCTCCTGGGCGTTTTTTGATTTTGTCTTGTAGAAATTGGGCTTCTCCGGCACGTACTCGTCACCGAACTGGGATTTGATCTGGGCCCGGATATCAGCCAGTGCATCATTGGAGAGGGCCACGGAATCTGTACGCATATAGGTAATCAGTCCCTGCGTATTGCCATTGATTTCGACACCTTCATACAGTGTTTGCGCCGTGCGCATGGTTTTCTGAGCCGAGAACCTGAGTTTTCTCGAGGCATCCTGCTGCAAGGTGGAGGTAATAAATGGCGGCGCTGGCCGGCGTTTGCGCTCCTTCCGTTTTATCCTGTCGGCTTTCAGCTTTCCGCCGGCGTTCCGGATCAACTGGTCGCGCACGGCAGTGGCACGTTTTTCGTCACTGATATCAAACTGACGGAATTTCTTGTCATCCAGCCTTACCAGGTTAGCGGTAAACGGGTGGCCGGATTTTTGCAGGTCGGCTTCAATGGTCCAGTATTCCCTGGTCTTGAAGGCTTCGATTTCACGTTCACGCTCTACAATCATGCGCAGTGCAGGGCTCTGAACCCTGCCGGCAGACAGACCCGGTTTGATCTTCTTCCACAACAGCGGTGAGAGCGTAAAGCCCACCAGGTGATCCAGTGCCCGCCTGGCCTGTTGCGCGTTGACCAGGTCCATCGACAGATCGCGCGGGTTGGCGACCGCATCGAGGATGGCGCGCTTGGTTATTTCAGAAAACTCCACGCGGTAGAACGGGATTTTAGCCGCCAGCTTTTTTTCTTTCAGAATTTCATAAATATGCCAGGAAATGGCTTCACCTTCGCGATCCAAATCGGTTGCGAGGTAGACGGCTTCGGCTTTCCGCGCGGCCTTGACGATTTTATCGACATGCTTTTTGCTTCCATCGGAAAGCTCATAATGCATCGAAAACCCGTGTTCTGTATCCACGGCGCCATCCTTCGAGGGCAGGTCACGGACATGGCCATAGGAGGCCAATACCTCGAAATCAGGACCGAGGTAGCGGTTGATCGTTTTCGCCTTGGCGGGCGATTCCACAATGAGTAGGTTTTTTGCCATCTTAAAATTCAATCATGCTAAAGCTGCCTGTTGGGCAGGCTGATATTCAGCTGGTTGATCCCTCCTGTTGGTGCAGCGATACGAGATGAAAAGACCGGTTGCGGTGGTCTCCCTATATTATTAGTGCCGATACTCCTGCTCGCTGTCAAACATCAAATCCTCCATCCAGGCGAAATTGGCTTCCTGGCCGGGTTGATTGAACAGCACCATCAGTACCACCCACTTCATATCCTCAAGCACGATTTCATCTGTTTCCAGGGCAAGGACCCGGTCTAAAACAAGCTCACGGCGCTGGGCGTCAAGAATACCGATATTTTCAAGGTACATCAGAAAATCCCTGCACTCGGTGTCCAGGCGGGCAATCTCGGAATCTACATACACGCGAACCGGGCGATGGTTATTCTGGAAAAGATCGGGTTGATGGCGTTGTTCAGCCAGCCCGTCCAGCCAGTTAAATGCCTTGTCAATTTCGGCATTGGTAAATCCTGCCTGATGGAGATTCTCCTCGAGGGAGTCTCTATCGGGTGTTTCTTCTGGTTCGTCGTATAAATAATTCTCAAAAAGAAACATCAGTACGTCGAGTACATTTTCTTTCATTATTAGACCTCTATGACGTTGCTGGGTACTATGCCGGGGCTTTTTCCCGCCAGATTCCTGTCCGTTGTGCATCCACAGCATGGCTGAGACAAGCCTCAGCGTCAATGCACATTTGCATAGTTGCCTGTCTGAATATTGCTCTTGAGAAGAGAAATTTTTCCATGCGATCAGACACCATGTTGGGATGAAAGACCCAATCTTCAAGTGTTTTTTTGGGCAATGGAGCACCGGTTGTTTTTAAAACATTCCGGCATTCTGCTCCCGTTTAGCTGTAGTGAAGGTCAGATAATTACCTTCCTAGTGAGCCGGGGGGTTCAGGCTCGGATGTACCGCCCATTTCCGAGGTTCTTGACCATACCTTTAAGTTCCATCATCAGCAGCATGGAAGATACCTCACGGGCACTGATGCCGGATTGTTCGATGATGTCATCTACGGGTTTGGGGTCAAAGCTCAGTTGCTGCCAGACGTCGCTGTAGTCGGAATCGTCAAGCAGGTCAGGCATATGTTTTACAACTTTCTGTTCGATTAACTCCCGTTCAAGCCTTAAGCGAATCTCCATCTGTAGCTCGGCGGCCACGGGGCCCAGTTCCTGCATGATATCTGAGGTGGTTTCAACCAACCGGGCGCCCTCGCGAATCAACCGATGGCAGCCCTTTGCCATCGGGTTGTGCAGTGAACCGGGCAAGGCAAACACGTCGCGGCCCTGTTCTGCGGCCTTTCGGGCCGTGATCAGGGTGCCGCTGTTGAGACCGGCCTCGATCACCAGCACTGCCAGGCTCAGTCCGGATATGATCCGGTTTCGTGAAGGGAAATGCTGACGTAATGGTGGAGACCCAAGGGGTAGTTCTGAAATCATTGCACCTTGCAGGCGTATACCCTCTGCCACCTTGCGACTGCTATTGGGGTAGATGCGGTCAAGACCGGTGCCATTAACAGCAATGGTCAGTCCGCCTGCATCCAGCGCTGCCTTGTGTGCGGCCGTGTCGATGCCGGAAGCCAGTCCGCTGGTAATGGTCATACCCTGGCGACTCAGCGTGGTGCTGAAATCCCGTGCGTGGTCGAGACCACCCGCGGTAGGGTTGCGTGAACCGATAACCGCAATTTGCGGTTGCCACAGGCAACCGGGATCACCGTCTACGAAAAGTGCTGCAGGAGGACCATTGATACGTCTGAGCAAGGCAGGGTAAGCATCGTCATCCCAGCAAAGCAGGTGGTGGTTGGGTTGTGAAAGCCATTCAAGATCGGCTTCGATCTTTCTTTCATCGGGGCTTGAAATGGCTTGCAGGGTTTCGTCAGCAAGGCCGTGACGGCTTAACCCGTGTCTGCCGGCGGCCACCACGGCTGATGCGTCGCCGAAGGCTTCAAGCAGAGCAATGAGTGATGCGCCACCGAGAGATGGCGCGTTCACTAAAATTAACCAGTCACGCTGCAACCGGCAGCCCCCTTTTGCTGAAATACCTGTAACGTTAAAGTGTCTCGTCCGGGTGTTTCAGTATGTCTCGCTCGCGTACCGGCCGATCACCATCCATGATCAGTGCATAACTGACTTCGTCAAAAACCCGGAACACCAGGATATGGGCGCTGAATTGGTCCGGAAGGGTGACTTTGTCACCGTTAAGGGTCTTCTGGTCTTCCCAGCTGCCGGTCGGGTATTTCACTTCATCCTGTATCCGTTTACCCGGACGGAATGCGGAAAATACATGACCGGGCTCAACACCCTGGTTCCCGCCGGCATTGATCGCAATGATCTGATAGTGCCCCGCGCCGTACCTGGCCTGGGTCAAAGCGATGACTTCTATGCCTTCCGGAACCACGTTCATGGCATGCGGCAGCAGCTGCGGATCATGCACGTAGTCATCGATAGGAAGAATAAAGTCGCCTTCCTTGACCTCGGTGCGGCCGCCCTGGATTTCCAGAATTGCAGGATCTCCCTGCTTGACCAGTCTGCCCACTGCGATATCCCAGAATTCATACCCCAGTACCGGTGGATTCTTTTTTCGCCAACTCAACGTTGCATCCCAGATATTATCCGGATACTCGTCTGCACGGCGCATGTGTTCGGCAAAGCGTCTGTGCTTGCCTCTTTGCATTACGCCGTTGTCATCATAATAAATGTTACGCATGCGAACGATGGCAAATTCCTCGCCGATACGTCCGTCAATGCCTCTTACGTATGTAAGATCTTTGGTGGTTGCAACATCGCGAAGGTTTTCATTTGCCACAATATACGGCAGGTCTGAGAAACTGCCGGGCGCCAGAACGCGGGCATTGGTGATGAAGCTCTTGATTGCGTCCCACTCGATCGGAGGGATAGCAGCACGTTTAACCTCGCGTTTTTCCGGAGATAAGCGAACCGTTTTCTTGTCACCGTTGACCACCAGGCGCGGTTGGCCATCAATATAAACGAGTGAAATTACGTCACCCGGGTAGATCAGGTGCGGATTTTCGATTTGCGTGTTGGCGTGCCAAATCGCTGGCCATTGCCACGGATGTTCCAGAAATCTGCCGGCGATGTCCCACAGCGTATCACCCTTTACGACAACGTATTCATCAGGGTGATCCTGGCGTACTGACACGTCCTGTGCCATTACCGATCCTGCCAACATCGCCACCAGGATAAGGTGAATAATTTTCTTAATCACAGTCCTTTCCCCATATAGTAGGCATCCAGCCATCTTGACCGATGCGGTCATTATTCTTCACTGGCGAACTAAGTCCGTCATTCGCTATCATAAATCCTGTGGTGAAAAAGTTCACCTAATTATTTACCAGGTACTTGAGGCATATGGCAATACTAAATATTTTGGAATTCCCCGATCCACGTCTGACCACGGTCGCAAGTGACGTGGAATCCTTTGATGATGAACTCAAAAAGCTGGTCGAAGACATGATCGAAACCATGTATTCAGCCAACGGAATCGGCCTTGCTGCAACCCAGGTAAACGTCCACAAACGCTTACTGGTACTGGATGTCAGCGAATCTCAGGACAACCCCCTGGTGTACATCAACCCGGAGATCTTGAGTCGTGACGGGGAGCAGGTCCACGAAGAGGGTTGCTTGTCGGTACCCGGCATTTATGCCAGTGTGACACGTGCCGAAAATATCACTATCAAGGCGCAGAATGCCAACGGCGAAACCTTCGAAGAAACACTCGAAGGTTTGCATGCGGTGTGCATTCAGCACGAGATGGACCACCTGATTGGCCGTCTTTTTGTCGATTACCTGTCCCCTCTGAAGAGAAATATGGTGCGAAAGAAGCTTGAAAAACAGCGAAAAGTCGCCGCAAAGGAAGCCCGGGAAGCACCGGTCATTTAACCATGGACAACCAAACCAAAGCCCTGCGGATCATTTTCGCAGGCACGCCCGATTTCGCATTGCCGCCACTCAAGGCGCTGATTGAAAGTGATCATCAGCTTGTAGCGGTCCTCACGCAACCGGATCGGCCGGCGGGACGGGGCAAGCAACTGCGTGCCAGCCCGGTGAAGCAGTTGGCCCTTGAGCATGGTCTGGACGTACTGCAACCGGAGACGCTCAAAAATCCGGACTGGCAGCAAAGACTCAAGGACTTGAAACCGGACCTGATGGTGGTGGTGGCTTACGGTTTGATGATTCCTGGCGTCTTGTTGGAGATGCCGAGGCTGGGATGTTGGAATATCCATGCATCCCTGCTACCACGCTGGCGTGGCGCGGCTCCCATTCACCGTGCCATTGAGGCGGGTGATGAAGAGACCGGCGTATGTATCATGCAGATGGAGGTGACCCTGGATACGGGTCCTGTGTACCGGTGCCTGTCCACGCCGATCGGGCCTGGGGACAATACCGGGCGTGTCCATGACCGCCTTGCTGAGTTGGGGGCAAAAGCCCTTATGGAATGTATTTCACTGGCGCTGGAAGGAAAGCTGCCCACACCCGTGGTCCAGGACGAGAGCAAGGCCACATATGCCCATAAGCTCAGCAAGGCGGAAGCGCAACTGAACTGGAACGAACCGGCCGAGGTGCTGGCCCGTAAGGTTCGTGCCTTCAATCCGTGGCCCGTTGCATGGTGCGAGTTGGGTGGACAGAGAATACGGATCTGGAAAGCCGAGGCACTGGAAAAAACCATTGGTTGCCTGCCGGGTGATATGATTGTCGAAAAGCAATCCCTGGTTATCGCTACAACGGCCGGTTCACTGAAGATTCTCGAATTACAGCGTGCCGGTGGTCAGAGAATGACCACAATGGAATTTCTGAACGCGAATGGTGATGTATTACCGGGTCTGTCCACCTAAGGAACCTTCGATCTATTCATGAAACCGTATCTTGCGTGCAAAATGTTCAGTTTCTGCGTCGCCAATCTTCGCAATAGCTATCTGTTGTGCGCGATTGGCGCCTTGAACCTGAATGTTTTTAATCACAAGCTACTTTGTTCAGAATGAATCTGAGGTTCCCTGAGTCCATGCGGTGAAAGGTTTGTCAAAAAAACAGCAAAAAAATCAAAATCCCAGGCTGGCCGCGTTACGCGCCTTGTCCGAGGTGTTGGATTCCTCCAGGAGCCTGGCGGAAAGCAATGCCTTCTCGCAACTCAAGGACGGCAGAGATATATCGCTGGCCAGGCACTTGACCTACGAGGTGTTACGTTGGTTGAGTGCGCTTCAATGGCTGTCTGAGCGGCTCTTGAGCAAGCCCCTCAAAAGAAGGGAGCGTGATGTGCAGCGGCTGATATTTCTGGGTTTGCAGCAACTTTGGCACGACCAGACCGCCAGCCATGCAGCCATCAATGAAACCGCAGAATGTGCGCGTTTACTTGGAAAACCCTGGGCAGTTGGCCTGATTAATGCGGTTTTAAGGCGGTTTCAGCGTGAAAGAGAATCCTGGTTGCAAGGTTTGGCGCAGGCGGAAGAGCGATTCGCCCACCCGCAATGGATGTTGTCTGAGATCAGGGGGAACTGGCCCGATCATTGGCAGGATATTGTCGAGGCCAACAACCAGCATGCGCCTTTGTGGTTGCGAATCAACCGGCAAAGGGCGGATACAGAAAAACTGATCACCGATCTGAAGGCGGCCGGTTTTGAAGTTTTCAAACACGCATATGCGGCGGATGCGATCGGTATCCATCCGGCAGCCGCGGTCAGCAGGATTCCGGGCTTTGAGCAGGGCTGGCTGTCCGTGCAGGACCCCGCAGCGCAATTGGCCTGTTCGATACTGTCGCCCGTGAAAGGAGACAGGATACTGGATGCGTGTGCCGCGCCCGGCGGAAAGACCGCGCATCTGCTGGAATCCTGCCCGGATATCGAATTAACGGCCATTGACCGGCAGGCTTCCAGGGTCGTGCAAATTCACGAAAATCTGGACCGCCTGGGTCTGAAGGCGGAAGTGCAAACTGCCGATGCAGCAAAGGTTGAAAGCTGGTGGAATGGTCAGTTATTCAACAAGATACTACTGGATGCGCCCTGTAGCGCCAGCGGCGTAATTCGGCGTCATCCCGAGATAAAATGGTTACGTAGCAAAGAGCAGATAGAAACCGTTACCCAGGACCAGGCGTCATTATTGGATGCCTTATGGCCTTTGTTGAAAGCCGGCGGTATGCTTGTTTATGCGACCTGTTCGATATTTGATTGCGAAAACGGATCACAGATACAAAAGTTCTTAGAGCGGCACCCCGATGCGAGCGTAGAAATTCCCGCCGTCGAATGGGGGCTGGTGGGTTCTTTCGGGCGTCAGATTTTGCCCGGTGAGGCTCAAATGGATGGATTTTTTTATGCGGTTTTACACAAGCCTGCTTAGTGTGACGGTCTTGCTCCTTGCCTCTTGCGGCAAGCCGGCAGCCGTTGATTATGGCTTTGTAATCAAAAACGTGACCGTCAGTAATGCCTACCAGGCACTCAGCGTGCGGGTACAGCAGGATTTACAGCTCAGCACCCAGGCCCGCGAGGCCCTGGAGCATGGCGTGGCCCTGACCATTGTGCTGGAACTCGAGTTGCACAATGACAACCGCCTGATGGTGGTGCGCAAGGATACCCGGCAATACCAATTGCGCTATTTGCCGCTGAGTGAGCGTTATCAGTTATCAGGGGGGGAACATGATGACATGCAGGTTTTTCCGCGCTTGCGCCATGTGCTCGCAGAAATTTCAAACGTGGATATTAAAATAGCCACCGGCCCATTACTGCCGGGCAGTTACGAACTGCGCAGTCGTGTGAGCCTGGATGAGACGCGCCTGCCCGCGCCCATGCAGTTGCCCGCCTGGCTCTCGTCTGAATGGCGACACGATTCTGAGTGGTCGGTATGGCCTTTCGAAATAAACGCGTGAGGCGATTTATGTTGAGGGTGCTGCCGGTGGTGGTGGCGCTGGTCGTATTGCTGGTATCACTGGTGCTGGTCAGCAATGAGCCGCTGGAGGCCGGTGGCGGTAGTCAACCCTATGTGTGGGTCCTGGTGCTCACCATCTTTGCGTTGCTGGTGGTGCTTGCAGCGATTTTTTATCGCGTTGTCATCTTGACGAAGAAAATTCGGGAGCATACACCCGGCGCTTTGCTGTCGGCCCGCTGGGTTCGATATTTCCTTGCCTTATCCTTGCCGCCCGCGCTGATCGTTTATTTCTTCTCCGCCTATTTTTTGACCCGCACGGTTGACAGCTGGTTTGATGTCGGGGTGGAAGAGGCACTGGCTGATTCGCTGGCGCTGGGTCAGCAGTTTCTGGATAACCGCAAGCTGGAAGTTCGCAACCAGGTGCGCCGCCTTGGCCGGCAACTGGAAAACCCGGCCAATGATGCGGATGAGGTTCGCAGGGCTTTACTGGCCAATGTATCCGCTGCAGGACCTTTGGAGTTGTCTGTGATGGAAGGCGACGGGCGGATCATCGCCACCGCCAATATCAATGTATCAGCCAATTTGCCGGAGCGGCCGGGGGATTACGCATTGTTACAGGCACTTGACGGGGGAGAATATGCAGCTGTCGAACCGGTTGTCGATGGCAGTTTGCGCATACAGGTCATTCAGCGTCTGCCATTCAACCTTTCCGGTGGCCGGACTTACCTTTTACAGGCCATTTACCCGCTGCCGGAGTCGATTACCACGCTGGCCAACCAGATCGAAGATGAGTACCACCGCTATCAGAATCTCAGCTTTTTACGTGAACCGCTGAAACAGAGCTTTATTTTGATCCTTTCGCTGGTGTTGTTACTGACGGTGCTGCTGGCAATCCTCGCTGCACTGAATGTGTCACGCAAACTGGTCACACCGATTTCAAAACTGGCGCTGGCCACCCGCGAGGTGGCCGCCGGAGACCTGGCCCATGAAATACGACCGGAAACCCGCGATGAGCTGGGCTTTCTTGTGCAGTCATTTAATGAAATGACCGAGGCGTTGACAGCGGCCAGCCAGGAAGCGGAGCAGAGCAGGACCGAGTTGCAATCACAGAGTGAATATCTCGAAACAGTGCTTGGTGGACTGACTGCCGGGGTGCTGACGCTGGATAATGACCAGAAAATTGTTACGGCAAATGCCGCAGCCGAAGAAATCCTGGGGATGTCAGCAGGATTCTTTGTAAACCAGAGTCTGTCGGCCTGCTCGGAAGCCGCCCCTTACCTCACCCCGCTGACCGAGTTGATCAAACGCCAGATCGTGCGTGGGCCGACGGAGTGGCAACGTGAGATTCGTCTGCAGGCACATGGCCAGACCCTGGTCCTGTTGGTGCGAGGCTCGCGACTGGATAAAAAGATTTCTTACGCGGGCGGTATGGTGATCTTTTTCGATGACGTCACCATGCTCAACCAGGCTCAGCGCGAGGCGGCATGGGCAGAGGTTGCACGTCGCCTGGCGCACGAGGTTAAAAACCCATTGACGCCGATTCGACTGGCGGCAGAACGATTGCGTATGAAATTGATGGACAAGCTGGACGAGGCCGACGGCAATATGCTGGAACGCTCAACCGGAACCATCGTATCGCAGGTTGAGGCCTTGCGAACACTGGTGGATGCGTTTGGCGACTACGCGCAGGGCCCGCAGATGGAACGTAACCCGCTGGCGCTTGATGAACTCATCAGGGATGTGGTGGCGCTTTACCAGCACGATGACCAGCGTGTTAACTTTCAGTTGAAATTGATTTCCGGCCCTCCTGGTTTTTCTGCAGACAGTGGGCAGATGCGCCAGTTGCTGCATAACCTGGTGGTTAATTCCAGCGAGGCGGTGGCAGCCGGCAAGCAGGCGAACGTCAATATACGCACACGCATTATTACCCAGGCAGGCAAGAAATGGCTGGAGCTTGAAGTCAGTGACCGGGGTCCCGGTTATCCGATAGCGGTTTTACAAAAACCATTTGAACCCTATGTCACATTCAAGACCAATGGAAGCGGTCTTGGCCTGGCGATTTGTCGCAAGATCGTCAGCGAACATGATGGCCGTATAACCATCCATAATCCTGCTATGGGCGGTGCGTGCACGACCATTATTCTGCCTTTACCGCAATAACATCCTGGCGGCGACAACGAGCAGGAATATCGCAAAAAAGCGTTTTGCCAATACCTGGGAACTGCGGTGGACAGCGGCCACTCCCAGCGGCGCGCCGAAAATGCTGAAAACCGCCACACCGGCGAGGGCTTGCAAATGCACATAACCCAGCGAGGCTGCGCCGCTTTGGTCCTCACCGAGGAAAACAAAACCCGCTGTACCGGCAATGGCGATGGGATAGCCGCAGGCGGCAGCCGTCGCAATCGCATTTTGAACCCGCTGCCCGTGCCACAGCAGCCAGGGTACGGTCAAACTGCCACCGCCGATACCGAGCAGGCTGGAGACCGTGCCAATGCTGAAACCGGTGCCGGTAACCGCGATTCTTCCGGGCATTGCCCTGTCGCCCTGTTTCCGGGAACCCTTGAACATTTGAATGCCGACAAGCAGGGCAAATATACCAAATACGTTGCCAAGAGCCTGGTTGCCTATGGCATCGGCAATAAAACTTCCCAGCAGCGCGCCGGCTAACAGACCCGGCACCATCTGTCTGACCAGGTCCCACATGATTGCACCGCGCCTGTGATGTGCGAGCAGTGAACTCATGGAGGTGAACAACATGGTGGCCAGTGATGTGGCCACGGCCATTTGAACGGCCTTGTCGGCGATGGCGGGGTCACGGGTAAATATCCAGCTCAAAACCGGCACCAGGACCAGTCCGCCGCCGATACCCAGGTAGCCGGCCAGAAAGCCCGCCACCAGGCCGGTCATGGCAAATTCCAGCCAGATCATTGGAATATCTCCTTCGTCCGGCAAGATATTCCCGAATAACCTTGCCGTGCGGACAGCGTTTGCATAAATTAGTCCTTTCCCTTGAGACTTTCCGTGATGCGAAAAAGAAACTGTCGTTGAAACCCATGACAAAAACAAGCACAAATTGCCTCTTCAATACATGGCGAATCAGCCGTTGGCCGCTAATAGTACTGCTGATGGTTTGTGGTCTATGGGTGGTTGACGGTCGCGCATCCGATGCCCAGAGTGAATTATTCAAACAGGCCTGGGGTGCTGCAGGCAAGGGTGACCAGGATACATTTCGCAGGCTGAAGGGCAACCTGGCAAGCTATCCGTTGTACCCCTATCTGCAGTATGAGGATTTCCGTGAACGCCGCGCTGCCGTAGATACTGTTGAAATGGCGGATTTTCTGGAAACGTACAAGGACTGGGCGTTCTCGCCCGCCCTGAAAATGGCATGGCTGAGAACGCTGGCCGATAAGAAACGTTGGGTCGATCTGGTCAGGTATTCCGAAGGCCTTACCGATACCCGTTTGCAGTGCCAGCGTGTTCGTGCCCGGATAATACTGAAGCAGACCGAAGGAGTGCTGGCCGAGGCGCAAAAACTGTGGGCCGTGGGTGAATCCCAGCCGGATGAATGTGATCCCGTATTCGCCTGGTTGATCAAGCGGGACGGGGTAACAGAAGCGCTTGCATGGCAAAGAATAAGCCTGGTCATGCGTGCCAACAATCGCAGCCTGGCATCCTATTTATCGCGGTATGTCCCAAGGCAACAGCGTGCCTGGATCGAGGACTGGCAGAGGCTCAGTCGTGGGGGTTTTTCCAGGCTGGAGCAAATGCGTAAATGGCCGGATAACGAGATCACCCGTTCAATCGCGGCGGTTTCGTTAGAGCGCCTGGCCAGGGACGATGCGAAAAAGGCCGCCGAAAAATTTAAAAAGCTGGATGGTCACTTCAACTGGGGTGAGGATAAAAGGGCAAATCTGCTTAGGGATATCGCGCTGTATTCAGCAGTGGCGCTGGAGGACGGCACCATTGAAAACATGGAAAAGGTCCCGCCTTTGTACCGCGACTCGCAACTACTCGAGTGGTGGGCCAGGTTTTTATTGAGCCGGCAGGACTGGGCCGGGTTACTGCGGGTTATCAGTCAGTTTCCCGAAGACACAAAAAACGATGACCGCTGGCGTTACTGGCTGACACAGGCCGGGATACGTTCCGGTCAGCTCGATGTGTCATCCGGCCAGTTGGCGGCTTTGGCGGATAAAGCCGGCTATTATGGTTTTCTGGCTGCTGATGAACTCGGGCTTGCATACAATATTTGCCCGGTGTCGGCCGATCTTTCGCAAGCTGAGATTGACAAACTGGCCGCCAGAGAGGATTTCCAACGCGCGCTGGAACTCAGAAAAGTCAATCTTGACAACTGGGCTGCTGCAGAATGGTCGCTGGCCACCGCTCGTTTAGCGGCAAATGACCTGAAAACCGCGGCGGCATTGGCACAAAGAGAAGGCTGGGATGACCGGGTCATCTTTGCTTTGGGTAACAGTGGGGACCTGCGCCTGTATGAATGGCGGTTCCCGCTAACCTGGCAGAGCGAAATCGAGCGTGAGTCGAGCAAATATCAACTTGATCCCGAATGGGTTTATGGCACGATACGATCAGAGAGCGCTATGCAGGAGACAGCCCGTTCATCGGCCAATGCCATCGGGTTGATGCAGGTCACGCCTGCAACGGCCAGGCGGGTTGCGAAAAGACACCAACTGCCATGGCGTGGTATTGCCCAACTGAAATCTGCCGAGGGTAATATCCCTGTTGGAACGGCATATATGCGTGATCTGTTGGAGGATTTCAACGATAATCCTGTACTGGTGTCCGGCGCCTACAATGCAGGCCCCAATGCCGTGTCTCGCTGGTTGAAAACGCGCCCCCTGAATGAAGCCGCGATATGGGTGGAAACATTGCCATATTTTGAAACCAGGGACTACATTCCCAGGGTGCTGGCATTCACCACCATCTATGATTGGCGGCTCGGCGGACAGGTAAAACGCATATCGGCCAGGATGCCGCATATCGAATCCGGTAAGATAGGGGTCAACGGTTCGGCGGATGTAGTTTGTCGGGATTCAACATGATGAATGACTTGTGAGGAAATAAAATGCGAATAGTATTGATAGGTGCCAGTGGCTTTTTTGGTGAATATCTTCTGCGCGCGTTAACAGATGAGAAGCATCAATGCGTGGTATTGACCCG
Organism: Lysobacterales bacterium; assembly: GCA_041570235.1. Taxonomy (GTDB): domain Bacteria; phylum Pseudomonadota; class Gammaproteobacteria; order Xanthomonadales; family SZUA-36; genus SZUA-36. The sequence continues at coordinate 24,742 of JBFFWN010000015.1, forward strand.
CAATGTTGCGCGCCGGAAAAATCTAGGCCTGATGTCGGGTGTCGAGTTGAAGCAGGCTGATGTGTATGACGCCGGGACATTGGCCCAATATTTTGCCAACGCGGATGCGGTGGTCAGCATGGCGGGGGTATTGAATGAAAGTGGCTCTGCGGGCAAGGGTTTTTACAAGGTTCATGTCGAGCTGGTCAAAAACATTATAGAAGCCTGCCAAAATTCGGGGGTTTCCCGCCTGTTGCATGTCAGCGCCTTAAATGCCGGCAAAGGCGAGAGTTATTACCTTAAAACCAAGGGACAGGCAGAGCAGTTGCTGCGCTCTGCAGAGAATATCAACGTCACTGTTTTTCAGCCTTCTGTCATTTTTGGTAAAGGCGATGATTTTTTCAACCGCTTTGCCGCGATGTTGCAATTGGCCCCGGTCATGCCGCTGGCCTGCCCCAATGCGCGCTTGCAGCCGGTTTTTGCCGGTGATGTGGCAGAGGTAATGAAGGCCTCGCTCGACGACCCGATGACCTGGGGAAAAACCTACCAATTGGTCGGCCCGAAGAGTTACAGCCTGAAAGAACTGGTGCAGTTTACAGCCGATGCCCTGGGCAAAAAGCGGCGAATCATCGGCTTGCCTTCGCCGGTATCCGCGGTCATGGCAAAAGTGATGGGGATGGTGCCTGGAAAGCCGTTTTCCTGGGACAACTACCAGTCATTGCAAACAGACAATACCAGTGATGAATCGGGTTTCAGCTATTTTGGTATCGAACCACGTTCGATTGAAACGGAAGTGCCTTATTACCTGACGGGTTCGCCACATCAGCGCAGACTGGGTTCATTCAGGCGGCAGATGCACCATTGAATTTCGGAAATACCTACCTTGTAGGTGGTGCCGTACGTGACACGCTACTCGGGTTGCAAGTTAAAGAGCGCGACTGGGTCGTGGTGGGTAGCACGCCAGAACAGATGCTGGAGGCAGGGTTCAAACAGGTAGGCGCTTCGTTCCCGGTATTTCTGCACCCCAAAACCGGTGAAGAGTACGCACTGGCCCGAACCGAAAAAAAGCAGGGCCACGGCTATCATGGCTTCAGAGTTGACTTTCACGCAGGTGTGACCCTCGAGGAGGATCTGCAACGGCGCGACCTCACCATCAACGCGATGGCCCTTGATGAGAACGGAACGGTTGTCGACCCCTATGGCGGACAGAAAGACCTGCAGCAAAAGGTACTGAGGCATGTGTCCGATGCATTCGCGGAGGATCCCTTAAGGGTATTGCGGGTGGCCCGTTTTGCGGCCAGGTTTGCACCACTGGGTTTTAGCGTTCACGAATCCACCATGACATTGATGCGCGAGATTACCGAATCGGGTGAGCTTCAGTACCTGGCGGCTGAACGGAGCTGGCGGGAAATCGAATCCGCATTGAAAACCGAGGC
>JBFFWN010000016.1:0-25939 GCA_041570235.1 Lysobacterales bacterium
AACACAGACCGGCAAGAAACTGAACAACACCATCCTGGTCCTGATGGCGCTGGCGATTGCCTACCTGTTATTTGATAAGTTCTCCGGCCCTGCGAAACCGGGGACAGACCACTTTTCTCAACAATCTTCCAGTCAAACCATTGGCGCCAATGAGAAAAGTGCTCTGTCCCCAGTCGAAGCCATCGCCCAGGCCAGCAACGAAGCCAATCCCACTGTCAGTCGTCAATCCATCGCCGTTTTGCCATTTGCCAACCGCAGCCGGGATGAAGACGACGAATTCTTCACCGATGGTATCCACGATGACCTGCTCACCCAACTGGCAAAAATCGATGATTTGAAAGTCATATCGCGCACCTCGGTCATGAAATACCGGGGCAGCGAAAAAACCATCCCCGAAATTGCGGCTGAACTGGGTGTCGCCGCTATCCTTGAAGGCGGCATCCAGCGCGCCGGCAAGCGTATCCGTATCAATGCGCAGTTGATCGATGGGGCCACCGACGAACACCTGTGGGCCGAGACCTTTGACCGCGAAATGACGATGGAAAACATTTTCGATATACAGACGGAAATCACGCGCCAGATCGTCACCGCGGTAAAAGGCGAATTAAGCGAAACCGAAAAACAATCAATGGGTACGATACCGACCAGCAACCTCGCCGCCTACGAGGCCTATCTGCATGCAAGAGCGGCCACCAACCGGGCAGATTACTCAAAGGATAAATATATGGAAGCACAACCCTGGGCCGAAAAAGCCGTCCAACTGGATCCGCAATTCGCAGAGGCCTGGGCGATCCTCGCAGAAATCCATGGCCAGGCGGTCTGGCAGGGTTATGACATCACCCCCGAGAGACGCAGCGCAGCGCGTGAAGCCCTGGCAAAAGCCACTGAACTTGATCCGGGGTCACCTGCTGTAAAAGCGGCACAGGCCGATTATCTGTATCGTCTTGAGAATAACTACCCCGCAGCGGTGGCGATGTACAGGGAAGCACTTGCCGGCGCTCCCGGTGATGCCAGAATTCTGTTGTCCATGGCGATCGCCATGAGAAGAAATGGTTTGTGGCAGGAGTCCATCGAGACACTCAAAAAATCCATGCAACTCGACCCTGACAACGTTTCTACTGTCACGACGACGATTGACACACTGACCGAGATGAATGAATGGGACCGCGTGGAAGACCTGTTGAACCAATGGATTATCAAGTACCCCGACTCCCGGGATTTGAAAGGGAACCAGGTATGGGTAAAATTATATCACCATGGTGATCTCGATTCGGCCCGGGAATTGTTTGAACTGCTACAACCATGGGGTGGCTTTGTCTATAAAGAAGCTGCCACTAGCTTACTTAGCTACGAACGAAACTTTGAAGACTTACTGGTCTTTATAGACAGCCCTGAATTCGCAGAGATGATCCAATACGGCTCTGACGTTGAACTCAGAAAGGGTATTACTTATTACCTGATGGGTGATGAAGAACAAGCCCGGAAGCATTTGCAGCAGCAGATCGAATACTCCCTGGCGCAGGCGCCCACGGGAACTTTTGTGGACGCCTTCCAATTGATGATGCAGGCAACTTGCTGGTCCTATCTTGGTGAATCTGACAAGTCACTGGAAATTTCCGAAAAGGCAATGGAGATGCTTCCAAGGGATAAAGACCATATTTTCGGCTACCAGATCGAGGACAATCATACTTTGCTTCTCGCCATGGCCGGAAAACGCGACGAGGCGCTTAAGCGACTGGCTAATTCTGTGGACAAGGTTGGGGGGATGACCCGCTGGCAACTCTATCTCGATCCCGCCTGGGATTTCTTCCGCGATGATGAACGTTTCAATGAACTGGCCAGGCCTCTGAACCTGGAGGAACCCAGACGATGAGCTTTTTTAAAGAACTAAAACGCCGCAACGTATTCCGTGTCGGCATCGCTTACCTGGTGGTTGCCTGGCTGGTGATGCAGGTTGCAGATGTTGTGATCAACAATATCGGTGCCCCGGACTGGCTTTTTCAGGGCATTCTGCTGGTGCTGGGTATTGGATTTCCTGTCGCTCTGATTTTTGCCTGGGCTTTTGAGATGACCCCTGAAGGCATTAAAAAGGAAAAGGATGTCGACCGCACCCAATCCATCACACCTACCACCGGGCGCAAACTGGACCGAATGATCATCGGCATCATGGCGGTCGTTATTGCGTTCCTGGTGCTTGACCGGTTTGTACTGGAAGACCAAAAGACAGAAGCTATCGAAGCCGTGGATTCACAAACCACAGAGATTGCAGAACTACCGGAAACCGCCGCAGAAACAGGTCCTTCAGTGGCGGTACTACCCTTCGTCAACATGAGCGGCGACAAGGACAACGAATACTTCTCCGACGGTTTGACCGAAACGCTTTTGCATATGCTGGCGCAGTTACCGGACCTGCGGGTTGCCTCGCGTACATCTTCTTTTGCGTTTAAAGGCAAGGACTCCGGTATCACAGAGATATCCGGCGTGCTGGGCGTTGCGCATGTTCTGGAGGGCAGCGTGCAAAAGAGCGGAAACCGCGTACGTATTACCGCCCAGTTAATCCGTGCAGAAGATGGTTTTCATGTCTGGTCACAAAACTACGACCGCACACTGGATGACATCTTCGCCATCCAGGATGAAATCGCCAACGACGTGGCCAGCGCACTGGATGCCTCATTACTGGGCGGCAGCATGGTGATCCACAATGTAGAAACCACCGACGTCTCCGCCTATGAAGCCTATTTAAAAGCCCTTGAACAACAGGCATTATCCACCTATTCCAGCCTGCCTAAGGCGCAAGGTCTGTTCAAGGAAGCAATCGCTGCTGATCCGCAGTTTGATGACGCCAAACTCGCCCTGGCGCGCAATTATCAACTGATGGCAAACACGGGGATAATGAGTTTCGAAGACTCCAAGCAACAGGCCCTGCCCTTAATCCAGCAAGTGCTTGACTCACACCCGGACAATTACCTCGCACGGGCATTGAAGTTGTACAGCGAACTGAGATTTAACGAAGAGTTTGTACCGGAAGAGCAAGTAAGCAAGTACCAGGAGTTACGCGATCTATTGCCCTTATTGTCAAACCGGTCATATTTGCGTGAGGCCGTTGCGTTCAATCTCAGTTTTATTGAAATGCGGTACCAGGAAGCCATTGAGGTGCTTCAGGCTGGTCTGCTGACCGATCCGTTAGCGCCAAAACTGCACAGCACGCTCGGTAGAATCTACAGGCAAATGGAACGTTACGATGACGCCCTGGCATCGTTGCAACGCGCACTGGCGCTGCAGCCTGATGATCCCAACACGCTCATTGACATCTCGAAGGTCAAAGCTCGACTTGGCGATCTCAACGGTGCATTGCAATCGGCACGCAAGGCAGTGGAAGCAGACCCGCAGGATCACGAATTGGCCGCCGAACTGGCCCAGTATTTTTACGATCTCGGTTTACCCGAGGAAGGCGATCACTGGGCAGCAAAATCCATTGCACTGGCGCCCCAGTCAGCTATCGGGCGAAAAGTGCGGCTACAACAGACCTATTCACATGGCAACATCGAGCAGGCATTGGCTCTTGCGCAAAGTATGATCAAAGACCAGGTTCCGGTACGTCATGGTTCGTTTTCTACAGCGCTGAACATATACAACGAACTGATGTCAGACGCCGGTCGCCAACAGGAAGCCTATGAGTTTCTCCTTTCTGTCAGGCCTGACCTTGAAGACTTCTCCACTTTTCCCGGCGACTGGAATGGGGTCCAGATGCAAGGACGCATGATAGAGCTTATGGTTGCATTCAAGCCGCCCGAAGAAGTCCGGCAAGCCTGGCAGGGTCACGCTGCTAATCTCGACCGGTCTTTCCCGCGCTGGCGCGAATCCACGTTTGGCCAGATTCGCAATGAATTGATGGAGGGCAGATTGGACGAAGCCGAACGATTGGCGATTGATGATTTGCTTTCAAAACCCGTTGCCAGCGGTCTGCGCCGTGTCGAAGTCCTGCAAAAACCCGGTTACGCGGCGATAAATCAAAGACCTGAATTGATGGCGCGTATGGCACAAGTACAAGTGGAAAAAGCCAGGCTGCGCGATGGGGTCAGCGAAATGTTGCTTGAGCCGGAGTGGCAGCAATAGCCATGAGCTTCTTTGAAGAATTAAAACGCCGCAACGTGGTTCGCGTCGGCATCGCTTACACGGTGGCCACGTGGCTGCTGATACAGGTATCTGATACCGTTTTCCCCCGCATCGGTTTACCTGATTCAGCCGTCACGCTGGTCATCGCTTTACTTGCTATCGGTTTTATTCCAGCGCTGATCTTCGCCTGGGCCTTTGAAATGACCCCGGATGGCATCAAACGCGAAAAAGACGTCGACCGCACTCTGTCCATTGCGCCGAAAACCGGGAAAAACCTGGACCGGATGATCATCGCCGGACTTGTGCTTATCATCATCGGCATGGGTATCGAGCGTTTCTGGTTTGCCGGGCATGACGAAGCCGGTATGGCACGCACGGAAGCTGTTACGCAACCATCAGATAAAGAAGACGAAACCCCGGCTTCCCCTGTTGAACAAGTCTCCCGGGATCAGTCTGTTGCCGTATTGCCATTCGTTGCAATGAGCAGCGGAGATGATGATGGTTATTTTGCGGACGGCCTGACCGAGGAAATACTGAACTCGCTGGCGCGTCTCCCCGAACTCATGGTGACAGCACGCACCTCTTCTTTCCACTTTAAAGACAAGAATGTACCAATTCCTGAAATAGCTGCCGCGCTGGGGGTCAAACATGTTGTTGAAGGTTCGGTACGGCGCTCAGGTGAACGTGTGCGTATCACTGCTCAGTTGATACGTGCCGAGGATGGTTTTCATCTTTGGTCGGATACCTATGACCGCACCCTGGAAGATGTGTTTGCCGTCCAGGAGGATATCGCCGAAAACATTGCCGAGACGCTTGATGTGGTTCTCAGTGAAGCCAAGCGCAAGCAGATGAGCGATGCCAGGATCAAGGACGTTGAGGCATTTATTGCCTACCAGAAAGGAATAGAAATGATGGCGCTGGCGCATTCAACCAGTAGCCCGATCAAATTGCTTCCGGAGGCCAATCGTTATTTCGACCAGGCCCTGGCCATTGTTCCCTCGATAACCAATGCCCTGTTGGAACGGACAGACCTGTTCGGGCATATGCTCTATGACAACGCCACCGGCGCAGTTAGCTTCACACAAGCAGAACTCGACGCGTCCCTGGAAGAAATACTGACCGGCCTCACGCAAGCTGCACGCTACGCGCAATCGGAAAGTCAGCGCGCTCATCTCGAGGCTGAACGCGCGGAATTCACCAACGACTGGTCCGGGATTCCGGCAAAATTCGATCTCGCCTTTCAAACCGATGAATGTTATGCAACCAATTGGGTCATATCCATTGCCGGTGTTTTCGGTTGGGCGCAGCAAGTTGCGGAGCACTTACAAAGGAATATGCGCTGTGACCCGTTAAGCGGTCTCAATGTCGCCATGGCCAGCATCTATTTGATATGGGCCGGACAACCGGAGCTTGCCTTGGAGCAGACTACCCGGTTCACCAACACCGTTGCATTCAATCCCTGGGTCGATGACATGCATTTCGTCGCCCTGCTTGCCACAGGACAGTATCGGGAGGATGCAAGTGTGTTTGACCCTAATCCCGAAGGAAGTATATACACCGCGCCCCGAAGCCTGTATGTCCATGCCATGAATAATGACATTGCCAGGGCCAGGGAGATTCTCGAGTCATCCATGAAAGAAAATTCACTGGATGACATGAACATGTTGATCTCCGAAGCAGCGCTAGGTAACCGTGAAGCAGCCAATATGCTGGCCGGTAAGATGGATGCCCGGTTTGCCGGATCCTTTGTCCTGGCTGAGGTTGTGAAGAGTTGTTTTTGCGGTGCGCCATTCGACCTGGATGCCACACCGAACTTTAAAAAACGCATTGAGGAAGCCGGTTTGAACTGGCCGCCAGTCTCGCCCCTCAAGTACCCGGCCAAGGATTGGTAATGAATTTTTTTGACGAACTCAAAAGACGTAACGTATTCCGGGTAGGCTTTGCCTATGCCGTGGTGGGCTGGTTGGTTGCGCAGGTTGCGGACCTGGCGCTGGAAAGCTTTGGCGCACCGGATTGGGTCATGAAAACCCTGCTGTTCCTGATCATGCTCGGCTTTCTCGCTGCCCTGTTTATCGCCTGGGCTTATGAAATAACACCGGAAGGCGTTAAGCGTGCGGAAGATGTTGACCCCAATCAAACCATTGTCCATCAGACGGGGCGAAAGCTGGATCGTGTCATCATAGTGGTCCTGCTCCTGGCGGTAAGCCTGCTGATGTTCGACCGGACCCGGGTCGCCCCTGAAGTGGTCCATCAAACACCGTCAGCAAAAATTACTGAGCCTGCAGCGGCGCCCGGTAATACGGTAACCGGAAGCACTGAGCAACGGGAAACAAAAACCATCGCAGAAGAGCAATCCGTGGCGGTCTTGCCCTTCGTCAATATGAGCTCGGACCCCGAACAGGAATACTTCTCCGATGGTATTTCTGAAGAAATTCTTAACGTGCTTACCCGCATACCCAACCTGAAGGTTGCGGCGCGCACCTCGTCATTCCAGTTTAAGGGCAAGAACCTCGACATAGCGGATATCGGCAGACAGTTGCAGGTCAACCACCTTTTGGAAGGCAGTGTGCGCAAAGCCGGTAATACTTTGCGAATCACCGCCCAGCTCATTGAAACAGACACCGGTTTTCATCTCTGGTCGCAAACCTTCGACCGCAACCCTGAGGACGTCTTTGCCATACAGGACGAGATCGCAGCGGCCATCGCTACTGAACTGCGCACATTGTTCTCAGGAGAGATCGCCAATACCAGTAAGGTTATCGACGTGCAGGCCTACGAGTTATATCTGAAAGGCCGCGGCCTGGTGGCGCGGCGCAGGGAAGTGGATTTATTTGAGGGAATCGATACGCTGAAAGCCTCGATTGAAATCGAACCAGCCTATGCCCCAGCCATGGCAACAATGGCCAAAGCCTATGCAGTACTGCCCTGGTTTTCATTCCGCATTCCCGCCGGTGAAGCACGCGAACTGGCCCGCCAATGGGCGAACAAGGCGCTCGAAATCGAACCGGAAAACGTCGAGGCAATGGCCGTGCTCGGGATTGTTTACTCCGAGAGCGATTTAAACTTTGCCGGTGCCCTGGAACTGTTTGAGAAGGCGCTGAAACTGAACCCGGGCAACGTTGCTGCAAATAACTTCCTGGGTGACCTCTACTCCCGGACAGGGGACATACCCATGGCACTCAAGTATGAGTCACGCGCAGCCGAACTGGACCCGCTGGGTCCGGTGCAGTTAACCGATCTTGCTAACATCCGTTTTTTACAGGGCGATTACGATAAGGTCATCCAACTGGCTAATCGCGCCCTGTCGCTGGATCCTTCTTTTGGTAATGCCTATCAGCATCTTTTTGACTCCTGGTTCGCCCTGGGTGATGCAGAACAGTTGACCAATGCGTTGCAGGCGATCGATTCATCGCCAGCCGGCAGGCCTGAGTTCGGGATAGGCCAATCACTCCTGGCGTTTGAAGCAAGCCATGGAAACCGCACACAAGCCGAAAAGACATTCGAAGACAGGGTCGGTTTGGCTAGAACCGGTCAATTACCGGCCTCTGCCGTTGCTTCAGATGCGGCGCTCTTCGGCAATTTTGATATTGCCGGTGAAATGCTGTTGCAGGCCTACAGGGAAAAGGACGGAACATGGTTATTTCCAATCTGGGTGCGCCTGCCGGAACAGGCCCCCGATAGTGAACCCTGGCAGGAGTTCTGGCGCCAACCCGGCGTAAGAGAACTGGCGGAATTACGTCGCAAAAACGGCCTCGATCCCCATCCGCCGTCATTTGGGAGCATGGCCAGACCATGAGGTTTTTCAAAGAACTCCAACGCCGCAACGTATTCCGGGTCGGTATCGCCTATGCGGTAGAGGTGATATATCACCCCGCTTTTGATGGAATACGGGACACAGATGCTTATCAGGAGCTGCTTAACCAATACCACCCGAATGGTGGAGAGAGACCATAAAGTGAAAGCAACAACAGGACATGAGGTGAAGATTTAATGGGTTTTTTTAACGAACTCAAACGTCGTAATGTATTCAGGGTGGGTGTCGCCTACGCAGTGGCTGCCTGGTTATTGTTGCAGATCGTCGACCTTGTCCTGGAAAACATCAATGCCCCCGACTGGGTCATGCAGGTTTTCATGCTGGCAATGGCAGTGGGCTTCCCCATTGCCCTGATCGTTGCCTGGGCGTTTGAGGTAACACCTGATGGTGTCAAGCTCGCAAAAAATGTCGACCAGAGCGAGTCCATCAGCCGGGCTACGGGTCAACAACTCAACCGCGGTATCATCGTGATTCTCTCCGTGGCCATTGTTTTCCTGCTGACCGACAGGTTCCGGCAGGAGCCATTCTTCAAGCCACAATCATCCGGCACAGGCACTGAGGAAACCCTGCAGGCAGAAACCGTTCAGGATTTGGCTGACACGCGAAAGTCCATCGCTGTCCTGCCCTTCCGTGATATGAGCGCTGCGCAGGACCAGGCCTATTTCGGCGAAGGCATTGCCGAGGAATTGCTCAATGCCCTGGTCAAGCTGGACGGCTTGCGTGTAGCGTCCCGAACATCCACCTTTTCACTGACCGATGAGGACCTCGACATTCCCGCGATCGCCGCACGGCTTGGTGTGGATCATGTGCTAGAAGGCAGTATCCGCACATCCGGTAACCAGGTTCGGGTCACGGCCCAGTTGATAGAAGTCAGCAGCGATGTGCATTTATGGTCGGAAACCTACAATGGCACTTTGGATGACATATTCCAGATCCAGGATGAGATTACCGGCAAGATAACCAATGCGTTGAAAATACAACTGGGAAATGCACAGTTGATGCCGGCGGCAGATTTGCTGACCAACAATGCAGAAGCCTACCAGCTATATCTGCGAGGCCGGCATCTGTGGCGCCAGCGTAATTCCGCATCATTGACCCAAGCCATCGAGTTGTTCAAACAAGCAGTTTCGCTGGATCCTGATTTTCACCGCGCCTGGTCAAACCTGGCAATAGCCTACCTGAACCTTCCGGACTATGATCGTTCATTCAACCAGGAATATGGGTTTAAAAAGGGTCTTGAAGCCGCGGACAAAGCGCTGCAAATCTATCCCCAATCCACTGAAGCGCTGGTTATCAAGGCAAACTACGCCCAAACGAAATGTGAAATGCCAGAAGCTGCCCGGTTGTACGAACAAGCCATCCGGTTTAACCCGGAAGACCCCACGGCCCATCATTGGTATGCGATTTTTCTGGATTCGATCGGTCATACCTCAGGGGCGCTTGAACAGATTCAGATAGCGCGCCAGATTGATCCCCTGATATCCGCCGTTATCGGCATTGAAGCCCAAATATATTCGAATATGGGTGACTATGTGCGCGCCGACGAGCTTTTGCGGACAGCTGCCAGCCTTGGTATTTATGGTGGATCGCTTCACCCGGTGGGAAAGAATTATTTAAGAGCCGGCGAGTTTGAAAAAGGCGCCGCCCTGGTTAAACAGGGTTGGACAGGTCAGGATCCGTCCTTCATCGCAGGCCTCCCATTATTTTTAAACGCTTTTAAGAATCCCGATCAGCAGGGACCATTTTTTGATTACATAGGCAGGGCAGATGAATCAGGTGCTTTCGACCAATACGATAATATCGAACTTCTCACCATGCTCGGTACGCCCTATCTTTTCGAATACGTGCGAGAACTGGCATGCCCGACCCTGAGCAATTACATTTGGTCGGAAACTTTTCGTGAACAACGCGGAACACCGGAGTTTTATAAGTTGATGGAACGTATGAATATTGTTGAATACTGGCGCGAATTTGGCTGGCCGGATGATTGCGCTTCGCTGGATCAAAGCCTGGCGGAGTGCCCATGATGATTCACCCCACGGAGGGCTCCTATGAGCTTGTTTGACGAACTGAAAAGAAGAAACGTATTCCGCGTGGGCATCGCCTACGCCGTGTCTGCGTGGGTTCTGCTGCAAATCGTTGACCTGGTGCTCGAAAACATCAGCGCCCCCGAATGGGTGATGCAGGTATTTATGCTGGCGGTGGCCATCGGTTTTCCATTTGCCCTGCTATTTGCCTGGGCATTCGAGATGACGCCCGAAGGGGTCAAGTTGGAAAAGAATGTTGACCGTAGTCAATCAATCACAGATGTCACGGCACAGAAGATGAATCGCGGCATCAGCATTGCCCTGGCTATCGCTGTAGTACTTTTGCTGGTCGACAAATTTCGCGAGCCTTCCAACCCAGAAGCACAACCTGAAGCTACAGCTACCGTCCAGAAAGCCGGTGACGTCGCGACCATTGATGCATCCGCTGAAAAGTCGATTGCTGTTTTGCCCTTCGTCAATATGAGTTCCGACCCAGAGCAGGATTATTTTGCCGATGGCATTTCCGAGGAAATCCTCAACGCGCTTGCCAAGGTCAATGAGTTAAAGGTGGCAGGCCGCACTTCCTCTTTCGCGTTCAAGGGAAAAAACGAAGACCTGCTGGAGATTGGAAAAGTTTTACGTGTAAATCACATCCTCGAAGGCTCAGTACGCAAATCCGGAACCCGCATACGTATTACCGCCCAGTTGATCAAGGTAGATGACGGTTTTCATATGTGGTCTGAAACCTATGACCGTGAATTGAACGATATCTTTGCTATCCAGGACGAAATTTCCGCCGCCATTCTGACACAGCTAAAAACGCAATTGCTCGGTGCACAACAACTCGCCAGTGCGGAAACCGATACCCGCACCTACGAACTGTACCTGCTGGCCAAGCAACGCATTTATGAGCGTAACCAGGCCAGCCTGGAAATGGCAGTGACGCTGCTCGAAGAATCCATTGAGATTGACCCTGAATACGCACCTGCATATGCACAACTGGGTATCGCCACCGAGCTTTTGTCAGACCGGAACTACGGCACCCTGTCTCACGAGAAGTCCGGAGAAACTGCAAAAGGGTATCTTGATACGGCACTACGACTGGATCCGCTAAACGCCGAAGCCCTGGCCGGTATGGGTCTGTACCACAGGAATTATACATTGGACCGTCAAAAGGCCCTGGAAGTGTTGCGCCAGGCTGTGGCCATCAACCCAAACCTTGTCAATGCCAATACCTGGCTTTCCACTGAACTTGAGGGAACCGGAGAACTGCAGGCCAGTTTGAAGCTGCTTGAGCAGACATTCAAACGCGACCCCTTGCACCCACCCACGTTCAGTAACCTGCAACAAGCCTATGTGGTCTTGGGGCAGACCGAAAAAGCTCAGGAGATGCTCGCAGGTCTGCGTGCATACCTGCCGGGTGACGGGATACTCTATTCCGATTTGGGCCAGGTGGCTTTGATGACCGGTCAACTGGCTGAGGCCCAGGTACAGTTTCAAAAGGCCTACGAGGCAGAGCCACTCAATACCGTCAACCGTATCTGGTATGGCTTTACGCTTTGGAGCACGCGGCAGTATGAGCGAATGGCCGAGATCGCCCCGGATGGTTTGGCTACGCTTGCATTGAGCCGGCTGGGCCGGACGGAAGAGGCCCTGATCCTTGGCGACAAGGCCGTTGGTGAAGGCATCAATCCAGTTTTCTATTTCAGGGTGCTGGTAGAGAACGGTCGTTATGCAGCATTGATCAAGACCCTGGAATCACGCTGGTCAAGCCTGGATGCATTCTCGAGTGACTGGCCGGGACGCAGGGGGTATGGATATGACATGATGGGTGCCATTGCACTGTCCTACCGCGAGACTGGCGACGACAAGATGTTTGGCGAAGCGATGTTACGCTTTCGGGCTGCATTGGATCAGCAAATAAGTCAGGGTGCGGATAATTGGACATTGAGCTGGTCACAGGCGTTTTATGCCATCCTTTCAGGCGATTACGACACGGCAATAAATTATGCTGAAAAATCATTTCAGCAGGGCAACTATCTTGATACGGAAAGTGAAACCGCCTGGCCCTCGTTCAAGGCCCTTGACGGCGATCCCCGTTATGAAGCTGCCAAGGCCGCAATGAATGCACGGCTGGCGGCAGAATTGGAAAAAATGACAATTGAACAATCAACAGGTAGCTGACAACGTGAACACTTTTAAAGATGCCACGGGGGCTGAATGAGTTTTTTTGAAGAGCTGAAAAGAAGAAACGTGTTCCGCGTAGGTATCGCCTACGCCATTTCCGCGTGGGTTCTGCTGCAGATCGTAGACCTGGTGCTGGAGAATATCAGCGCGCCGGATTGGGTGATGCAGGTGTTTATGCTGGCTGTGGCCATCGGTTTTCCATTTGCCCTGCTATTTGCCTGGGCTTTTGAAATGACCCCCGAGGGTATCAGGCTTGAAAAGGATGTGGACCGCAGCCAATCCATTACCCATGTGACTGCGCAAAGAATGAACCGCAATATCATCATTGCGTTGGTGATCGCGGTTGTATTGTTGCTGGTGGACAAGTTCACACCCGATATGGAAACGCAGACTGAGCCCGTTGCCGAAGCGGTTGAAACTGTCGAGGTAAGCGCTCCGGAAACGCCATCCAACGAAAAATCCATTGCTGTTTTGCCATTTGTCGATATGAGCCCTGAAAATGACCAGGCCTATTTTGCCGACGGTATCTCCGAAGAGATTCTCAATGTGCTGGTCAAAACGCATAGCCTTAAAGTTGCAGGCCGTACCTCCTCGTTCCAGTTTCGCGGCCGTAACGAAGACCTGCGCACCATCGGTGAACAACTGGGTGTCGAGCACATCCTGGAAGGCTCGATCCGCAAGGCCAATAACCGAGTGCGCATCACCGCCCAGCTGGTGAAAGCAGTTGATGGTTTCCACCTCTGGTCTGAAACCTATGACCGGGACCTGACCGATATCTTTGCCATTCAGGATGAAATTGCCCGCGCCATTACCGATGCACTGGCCATTGAACTCGACCTTGCCGGGGAGCAGCCGACCCTGGCGTCGGTGAGCACCGGCAACATGGAAGCCTATGACCGCTACCTGGAGGCAAAAGGACTGATTGCCAGGCGTCTCGATTTTGAGCGCGCCATCAGCCTGCTTGATGAAGCAGTCGAATTGGATCCCAATTTTGCCCCGGCATGGGCCGCCGGTGCACAGGCCCATAGCCTGGCGATCTATTACCTGACGATCGATCGCGAGGCTTTCAAAGACACGGCTGAGACAATGGCCAGGCGTGCACTTGAAATTGATGACGGACTGCCGGCTGCCTACTCGGTGCTAGGTGATGTTTACCGCGACCGCTACGAATGGGAAAAAGCCGACGAAAATTACCGGCGCGCACTGGAGCTCAACCCGGATGACAGTGAGGCCAATGAGCAATATGCTCAAATGCTCTGGCGCGTCAGCTATTTTGACGAGGCGCTCAAGTACAGTTCGCGGGCCATTGAACTCGACCCGCTATCCTGGGTCAACCTGACGGTTCACGCCGCGCTCCGGTACGCTGCCGGGGACCGGACCGGGGGTTGGGCCGACATTGAAAGAACATTGCGCATGGGTGGCCGCGACAAGTTTTTCACGCTTCGTCACGCCATCAACATGGCCATCAGCAGCGGCTACATTGACAGGGCGATCGAATTGATGAAGGAGTTGTCCACCTCCGACACCGTCAATGATTTCTATCCAGGCGCACAGGCACATATTGAAAAGATAATCCCCTTGTTGAACTCGAGGGAAGATACGCTTGTCTTCCTCAGGGAAGATATCGAGAACCCGCAACCGGAAGAACCCGCAAGCAACTGGGCGACCGATTTGTTCTGGGCAGCATATTACGGCGATTACACTTTGGCCGAGGCTATTTTTGACAGGGGTACCGAATACGATGCGGGCCTCGGTTTGCTTGACACCACCTGGTTCAATTACCCGATTATTAACCCGTTGCGTAATTCCAATGCCTACAAGCGCGTCGTCAGGGGAATCAAGTTGGAAGCCTATTGGCGTGAAAACGGCTTCCCGGAAAATTGCAGACCGGTTGGAGATGATGATTTTGCCTGTAACTGACATCGAAAAGTCCGTTGTGGCAAAGTGGACATTCATGCCCGCCATGACAATACTCAGGTGATTGGGGCTTTATAGGGACTAAATGAATTTTTTTGCCGAATTAAGAAGAAGAAATGTTTTCCGGGTTGGCATCGCCTACGCGATAACTGCATGGTTGTTGCTTCAGCTTTCCGACATACTGGTGCCGCTGCTGAACCTCCCTGAATCCGCGCAACGCTTTATCCTACTGCTGTTGGTTATTGGATTCTTTCCCGCCTTGATTTTCGCCTGGGCATTCGAAATGACGCCCGAAGGCTTAAAAAAGGAAAAGGATGTCGACCGCAGCCAATCCATTGCCGGGCAGACGGGGCGAAAGCTCGACCGTACGATTATCGTGATTCTGGCGTTGGCATTGCTGTATTTCGCATATGACAAGTTCATGCTTCAGCCGTCCCGGAGTGAAGAACAGGTCCTGGCGCAAACCGAAGCCGTCAGCGAACCAAAACCGGAATCCGCTGAAATCGAGAAATCCATCGCCGTGCTGCCCTTCGTCAACATGTCATCCGACCCCGAACAGGAATATTTTTCCGATGGTATTTCGGAAGAAATTCTGAATGCATTGGCGAGGGTCCATGAACTGAAGGTCGCCGGCCGAACCTCATCATTTGCATTCAAAGGCCAGAACCAGGATTTGCGATTGATCGGCGAGACACTGGGTGTCAACCATATCCTCGAGGGGTCCGTTCGCAAGTCAGGTGACAGGATTCGCATCACCGCGCAATTGATCAAGGTCGATGACGGTTTTCACATATGGTCGGAAACTTTCGACCGGGAACTCACCGATGTTTTCGCGATTCAGGATGAAATTGCCTCGGCCATCCTGGCGCAGACAAAAATTCAACTGCTGGATATGGCGCCGCTTGTCAGCCCGAGGGCAAACACGCTGGCCTATGATCTATACCTGCTGGCAAAGCAAAAGATACGTGAACGTAACCAGGAGCCGCTGGAAGCAGCCGCAGCCTTGTTGGACCGGGCCATAGAAGCCGACCCTGATTTTGCACCCGCCTATGCTCAGCGGGGCATCACCCAGATGCTGTTATCCGATGGAGACTATGGGACCATACCCGCAGCTCAGGCGCATGAGCAGGCGAAGGTTTGGTTGGACAAGGCCCTGGAGCTGGATGACGGCCTTGCCGAGGCCTGGGCAGGACTGGGCCTGTACTGGACTAACCAGCGGCTTGAACGTGAAAAAAGTATCGCGCCACTGGAGCGCGCCCTGGAGATCAACCCCAACCTGATTGATGCGAGTAACTGGCTGTCGATTTCATTGGAATATACCGGGGAGATACGCAAAGCAGCCCAACTTCGAAAAAAGATGTTTGAAACCGACCCGCTTTACCAGCCGGCAATGGCGAACGTCATCCGCTCATTTAATGTCATGGGTCAATATGAAGAGGCTCGCGAGGTGATTGAGCGTGCCAGGCCGTTTTACCCGAATGACCCGACCATCGACTTGCGTGACAGTCAGCAGTTACTCTGGGAAGGCAGGCTGGCCGACGGAATAAGGTTTGCAGAAGGCGCCTTGCAACAGCGGCCCAACGACAATGGACTCCGTTTTGTCTACACCCTGCATTTGCTCAACTCGCATCAGTACGCCAAGGCAGAGCAGGTCGCCAACCCGGGTTGGCGGGTGACCGCGCTCTCACTGCTGGGCCGGGAGGAAGAAGCTTACATGTTGGGCAGGGAACTGGCCGCCAGTGGCGAGGGTTTCGGATCATTGGTCAATTTTCTCGGCAGGACCGAAAGGTTCGAGGAGTTGATCGAATTCGTGGAGACGCGGTGGCCTGACCTGGATGCCTGGGAAAAGGATTTTCCCAGTCGCGGCGGGTTCGGAAACAATCAAATGGCGCTCATTGCCCATGCCTACAGGTCAACCGGCGACATGGCCAGGTTTGACGATGCCATGAAACGCCTTAAAGCTTCACTCGAACACCAGCGATCGGAGGGTGCGGACAATTACCTGCTCATCATGTCAGAGGTTTTCTATCACATGCTGTCTGGTGATGAGGACATGGCCCTGACCTGTTTGGAGCAGGCTGCAGAAAGAAACTGGACGCCGTTCAGCCCACGTCTGTCCGATGGGTTGCCGGTATTGAAACCATTGGAAGGTAATCCCCGCTACGAGGCGGTTCAGCAACAGATGCTGGATCACGTCAACGCCGAACGGGCCGAGCTTGGCCTGGAACCGGTTGAACTGGACAGGACAATATGAGCTTTTTTAAAGAGCTGAAAAGAAGGAATGTATTTCGCGTGGGCTTTGCCTATGCCATTACTTCGTGGTTACTGCTGCAGTTATCGGATATTTTGGTTCCACTCCTGAATTTACCCGAATCTGCGCAGCGCTTTGTTTTCCTGTTACTGGTCATTGGGTTTGTGCCGTCGCTGATCTTTGCCTGGGCTTTCGAGATGACTCCGGAAGGTATTAAAAAAGAAAAGGACGTCGATCGCAGCCAATCCATCTCCTCAAAGACGGGCCGTAAACTGGACCGGACGATTATCGTCGTCATGGCGTTGGCGCTAACATACTTCGCCTATGACAAATTTCTGGTTCCGCCAAAAGAGGCGCCAGGTTCAATTTCCACCGATATCATGCAAGAGGTCGAAAGTCCCCTGGCGGGAGAATTGAATCCGGGCCCTGTTTCAGCAACTTCACCAATCGGGCCGGGGCTCAATTCCATCGCCGTTCTCCCATTTGTCAACATGAGCGCCGACCCTGACAACGAATACTTCTCTGATGGTATTGCTGAGGAAATTCTCAATGTACTGGCCCGTATACCCGAATTAAAGGTTGCGGCCCGCACCTCGGCTTTTGCATTCAAGGGAAGCAATACCAATATTTCCGAAATTGCCCGCGAACTTAAAGTGGAAAACGTGCTGGAAGGCAGCGTGCGCAAATCCGGTAACCAGGTACGTGTCACTGCACAGCTGATCAAGGCTGATGACGGCTACCACCTGTGGTCGAATACTTACGACCGCGAACTGGACAATATTTTTGCTATCCAGGATGAAATCGCCCAATCCATCGCCGAGGCAATGAAGGTCACGCTGGATATCGGCACCAATGCCAACAGCAATTTGACAGGCACTACGAGCACCGAGGCTTATGACGCCTACCTGCGCGGCATGAATCAATGGCATTTGCGTACCGAGGAATCCCTGAACAACAGTATCGACCTGTTCGGGCAGGCCATTGCCATCGATCCCGATTTTGCCAAGGCCTACGCCGGTCTTGCGCTGACCTACGCCATCCTCATGGACTACTCTGATATGCCGTATAAGGAGGCCATGGAATTGGCCCGCAGCACAGCGGAAAAGGCGCTGACCCTGGATCCCCAATCGGTCGAGGCCGCCACCGCCATGATCTATACCACCGATGACATGGCCCAACAGTTGGCATATTCCAAACGGGCCGTCGAACTGGGGCCATGGTTTGCCACGGCACATCAATGGCATGCAACCAACCTGTCCATGACGGGTGATCTTGAAGCCGCCGTGGCTGAATACCTGGTCGCCTATGAGCTTGATCCAAGATCAAGGATTGTTGGTCAAAACCTGGCAAATCAGTATCAGCAGATGGCCAACTGGAAAGACGCAGAGCGTATTTTGCTGCAATTGGTCTCCTATGCGCCTGATTATGCTTCCGGCTGGAGTCTGCTGCTATATCAGTACCTCAGAACGGGGGAAATAGACAAGGCCCGGCAGGCCGGCAACCAGGCTGCCCGACTTCTTGGGCGTAAAGAGAACAACGTGCAGGTATATATCGACCTGTTTTCCGACACAGACATGAAACAGGCGGCCATCGATAAACTGATGAGTTGGCCACGCTCCTACAGCTGGGGCCCTGACAATCCGTCACTCATTAATGACGGACAGGACAGGCTGTTGGCGGCGGCAGGCGCCTGGCCGGAAGCCAGGATTCTGTTAAAGGAACTCATAGCACATTACCCCTCGTATACCTACGGAGGCACGCGTGTTAATCGCAGTATCGCCGCGTTCAATTGCAGTGAGGAGACCCGGGCCATCTACGCCAGCACCAACCTGCCCGAACTGGTGGTCCCCTACCCCTGCGACGAGTTACTGAAATGAGTCTTTTCAACGAGCTCAAACGCCGGAATGTGATCCGTGTGGGTATCGCCTATGCGGTGGCTTCCTGGGTGCTGCTGCAGGTGGTTGACCTGGTGTTTGAATACATCACAGCGCCCGACTGGATCATGCATGTATTCATGCTCGCACTGGCCCTCGGCCTGCCGCTGGTATTGATTCTCGCCTGGGTGTTTGAACTGACACCGGAAGGCATCAAGCTGGAGACGGCAATCGATCCAACGCAATCCGTGGCACCCCAAACCGGTCGCAAACTGGATCGCGTCATCATTATCTTTTTGGGCCTGGCCGTCGCCTTTCTGGTGGCTGACCGGTTTAGAACAGGCAATAACGCTTCCCCGGTAGTGATGGATAACAACCCGGTCAGCATGAGTACCGCAGAACCGGAACCCAGCCCTGGATCTGTTCCCCCCGTACAAAATGACAAGTCCATCGCGGTATTGCCACTGGTCAATCGTAGTATTCAGCCAGAAGATGCGTTTTTTGCCGAGGGTCTGCACGACGAACTGCTGACCCAGCTGAGCCGGATCTCCGCTTTGCGGGTAATCTCGCGCACATCGGTGATGGGCTACGCCGGCACCACCAAGCGTATACCCGATATTGGTCAGGAACTCGGCGTTGCCACCCTGCTGGAAGGCGGTGTGCAGCGCTCCGGTAACCGCGTGCGTATCAACGTGCAGTTGATCGAGGCGGCCACCGACGAGCACTTGTGGGCCGAGGTCTATGACCGCGAATTGACCGCAGACAACCTGTTTGATATCCAGTCGGATATTACCAGCGCGATTGCCAATGCCCTGCAGGCGGTGCTGACCGGTGATGAACAGCGACACCTCGAGCAGAAACCGACCGAAAATCTTGAAGCCTATGCCTATTACCTGCGCGGCAAGGCGACTGCCCAGGGCTACGGTCGGACGGTTCCACAAATTGACGAAAGTATCGCCACTTACCAGGCCGCCATCGATCTTGATCCGGGTTTTGCCGCAGCCTATGCCGCTCTTTCCATCGACTGGGCTGAACGCTACTGGAACGGCGATAAGCAGGGTGACGACATGCTGCACAGCCTGGATGCGCTGCAACGTGCGCAGGCATTGGCGCCTGAATCGACCGACACATTGACAGCCAAAGGCTATTATCACTATTGGGGCTTTCTGGACTACCCGACTGCCATCGCCTCTTTTGAGCGCGTATTGGATAGGGAACCCGGCAACACCCTTTCCTTAAGAGGAAGAGCATACGTTTTAAGGCGACTGGGGAGACTGGATGAAGCCATTGCTGACATGGAAAAGATCGTCTCCCTTGACCCACTGGTTGCAGAGATGGCCGCCGATGTAGGCTACACACTGCTGCGTGTCGGGCAATTCGAACGGGCGGAAGCCATGCTGAACAGGGCGTTCACGCTGGCCCCGGGGAAATTATACGTAAATTCCTCCCGTCTCGAACTGTTTCTCATGAAGGCGGATCTCGAATCTGCCAGGCAGTCACTTGGGCCGGTTAGTGAGCATTCACAAGGATATTATCGCGACCAGCGGTTGCTGATAGCCCGCGCGCTGGCGGATGACGTACTCATCGACGAGGTACTGGATAACTACCCGGAATGGGATTTAACAGGGCTCGGACCGGAGCTTGCCCGTGGACTGGTGTTTCTTGACCGCGGAGAGCAGGACAAACTGCAGGAATTGGTGAGTGACATGGAAGCCGCCACGCAGAATCAACCGGATAATGCATACAACCTGTTACGACGGGTAGCACTGTATGCCCTGCAGCAGGACCGGGCCAGGCTCACCGGGACTGTCAAAGCCTATTACGCCAGTGTCAAACCCGATGCCATGCGAATCATCGACAACCGTGTGATCCCAACTGCATATGCGATAGCGGGTGATTCCGAAGCCTTTCTTGCGTACCTGGATGAGGTGATAGAGCAATATGGCCCCTGGGAGATGTACTATTTCACCATCGACCCTGCCTTCAACGGTATGCGCGACCTGCCTCGCTTCCAGGCATACGACAGACAATATCAACAATGGTTGGAACAGTTGCAATGAGCTTTCTTAACGAATTGAAACGCCGTAATGTCTTCAGGGTTGGCATCGCCTACGTAATCGTCTCCTGGTTGCTGGCCCAGGTTGCCGACCTGATGCTGGAGAACTTTGGCGCACCCGGTTGGGTCATCAAGTCATTTCTGGGTTTTCTGATCATTGGTTTTCCACTTGCATTGTTTTTTGCCTGGGCGTTTGAGTTGACCCCGGAAGGGGTCAAGCGTGAAGCCGAGGTTGATCGTTCACAATCGATAGCATCGCAGACGGGTCAAAAATTGAACAACGTGATTATCGGAATCCTGGTAGTCGCACTGGGGTGGTTTGTATGGGATAAGTTTGGTTCTGCGCCTGAGACCATCAAAGCTGTTGAAGTTGTACAGCCTCCGTTGGAAGAGGTCATCAAGGAACAGGTTCCCGATGTCAAGTCGATTGCCGTTCTTCCATTTGTTGCAATGAGCAACGGTGCGGATGACGAGTATTTTGCCGATGGTCTGACCGAGGAGATTCTGAATTCGCTGGCGCAGTTACCCGAACTGCTTATTACGGCGCGAACCTCTTCATTCCATTTCAAAGGCCAGGACATCCCGGTGCAGGAGATTGCTGCGACCCTGGGTGTAGAGCACATCGTTGAAGGCTCTGTGAGGCGGTCCGGCGACCGTCTGCGTGTCACTGCGCAATTGATACGTACCCAGGATGGCTTCCATCTTTGGTCAGAAAATTACGACAGCACTTCGGCCGACACAATCCAGGTACAGGAAGACATTGCTGAGAAAATTGCCGAAGCCATGAACGTGGTCATGGATGAAACCAAACGCGAAGCCATGCGACGATCAGGTCTGCGAAACGCAGAGGCTTTTGTGAACTATCAAAAAGCGCTTGAGTTGCATGCCGAAGCACATAGCGACGTTGACCAGATCGAATACCTGCGCCGTGCCAATGTGTTGTTCGACAAAGTGATTGAGCAGGTACCGGACTTTGCTCCTGCCTATATTGACCATACCGATCTGTATGTTCACATGGCAATGAACCAATCCGTCGGGCAGCCCATGATCAATGTAACCGAACAGGACATTGCCGAAGCCCAGGGTCAAATCATGACCGACCTGACCATGGCCGTCGAACATGCACGTAACTTTTCAGAACGCAATAATATAGAACTCGACATGGCTTTCCTGACCGGGAACTGGCGTGGTTTGCAGGGAAATGTTGAGCGGTTCCTGGCGGAAAGTGACTGCAACCAGGCGGCCTGGGCGCCCGGGGTAATCGCAGTTTTAGGTTTTGCGGACCGCTATACCGCACGCGCCCATGAAGTGCGCAAATGTGACCCCATGCGATCACATTCATGGATTGATGAATCCCGTGCATTTTTCTGGGCCGGTGACAAGGAAGAGGCGCTGAGGGTTGCCCGCGAGGGTAATGAAGTCGCGCCCGGTGGTTGGTTGGGTATCGTGCTGGTGCGGGCACTGATTGCCAATGGTCTTTATGAAGAAGCTGACAGTGCGATAAAAACCCATTTACGATTAAAAGAGGATGCCCTGGTTGCCAACATTCTCAAAACAGCCGCCATGAGTGAAAGGGAAACCGCATTCAGGCTCTCTGAAGAACTCAAAAAAGAGCTGGTCGCCTCGGCTTTCTGGTCACCCATTGCCTATGCCTGGATCGGCGATCGTGAAAATGCCAACCTGCGTGCAGCGGAAATTGATGCACAACCCTTTGGTTCGCAGTCTTTATTAATCATGACCTACTGGTGTGCCTGTGGCGCTCCATTTGATCTTGAGGTCACACCCAACTATGCTTCCATGGTCCAGGACGCCGGAATGCCCTGGCCGCCCGCCTCACCATTTCACCTCCCATTAAAGGACTGGTAGCTTGAGCTTCTTTGAAGAACTGAAAAGAAGAAACGTATTCCGCGTCGGCGTCGCCTATGCGATATCCGCCTGGGTATTGCTGCAGTTTGTAGACCTCGTGCTGGAAAATATCCAGGCGCCCGACTGGGTCATCAAGGTATTCATGCTGGCGCTGGCGATTGGTTTTCCGTTGGCATTATTCTTCGCCTGGGCGTTTGAAATGACCCCGGAAGGGGTTAAGCGCGAGTCCGAGGTGGACCGCTCCCAATCGATCGCGCCGCAGACGGGTCAAAAGCTGAACGGCATGATCACAGGAATACTGGTCGTCGCACTGGCCTGGTTTGTGTGGGACAAGTTTGGTTCTTCTCCTGAGACCATCCAACCGGCTGAAGTCGAACAGGCCAAGCTGGCAGAAACCGCTCAAGAACAGGGTCCCATTGCCAAATCCATTGCTGTTCTGCCCTTTGTGGCGATGAGCACCGGTGCGGATGATGAATATTTTGCAGATGGCCTGACCGAGGAGATTCTGAATTCACTGGCACAATTACCCGAATTGCTGATCACGGCCCGAACCTCTTCATTTCATTTCAAGGGCCAGGACATACCTGTACAGGAGATCGCTGAAAAACTGGGAGTGAGGTTTATCGTTGAGGGTTCGGTCCGGCGGTCCGGTGACCGCCTCAGGGTGACCGCCCAGTTGGTGCGATCTTCTGATGGTTTCCATGTCTGGTCCGAGAATTATGACAGTACTTCCGATGACACGATCCAGGTGCAGGAGGATATTGCCGAGAAAATTGCCGTGGCCATGAATGTCATCATGGACACGGAAAAACGCGAGGCCATGCGTCAATCCGGCCTGCGGGATGTCGAGGCGTTCGTGAACTACCAGAAAGCACGCGGATTATATGAGCAGGCGCACGGAGATGTTGTACGCGACACCGGCCTGATCGACTACCTGCGCCGCGCCAATGAGCTTTTTGAAACGGTCATGGAAAAGGTACCGACCTATCCACCCGCCTACATCGATCACATGGACCTTTATGTTCATATGTTGCTCGATAACACCACGGGGTCATTACCCGAAGGTGTCACCGCGCAAGACCTCGCAGAGGCCCGGGATATTATCCTTGCCGACCTGTCCATGGCCTCGGAACATGCGCGAAACTCCATGGAGCGCAGCAACATCGAGCTGGACCGGGCATTCCTGTCCGGTAACTGGCGGGGCATGCGGCAAAAACTTGAGCGTACCCTGGTTGAGAGTGGTTGCAGCGAGGCTGCGTGGGTGGAGTCGATTGCCGTCATGTATGGTGTTTCAGACCGCTATGCCCTTCGCGCACGTGACATACGTGAATGTGACCCGATGCGGTCGCGACCCTGGTTTGATGAATCACGGGCCTTTTTATGGGCCAAAGATCCATCCGAGGCTGTCGAGGTTGCCCGTGCAGGAATTAAGGTCGCGCCGGGTAATCCACTGAGCCTGGCCCTGATAAATGCATTGATTGCCCTTGGTGAGTATGAGGAGGTGGATTCGGCCATTACCGCCCACTTGCAAGTAAAAGAAGACGTGCTGCAATCCAGGATTTTGAAAGCAGTTGCCATGGGTGACCATGAACTGACTGCCCAGCTGTCCAAAGAGTTGCCGGATGACCCTGACAGAAGCAGGTTCTGGACATCAGCCTATTACGCCTGGGCCGGAGAAAGAGAGAACGCCAATCGCCGCGCTGCACAGATAGACAGCCAGCCATTTGGTTCACAGTTTTTATTACAGTTAGTATTAATGTGTGCATGCGGCGCACCGTGGGAGATCGAAGCAACTCCCAACTTTGCCGCAAGAGTCAAGGAAGCAGGTATGCTCTGGCCGCCTGCTTCGCCCATTCATTTCCCATTAAAGGATTGGTAGTTTGAGCTTCTTTGAAGAACTGAAAAGAAGAAACGTGTTCCGCGTGGGTATGGCCTATGTCATCTCTGCCTGGGTGTTGCTGCAGTTTGCGGACCTGGTGCTGGAAAATATCCAGGCGCCCGAATGGGTCATCAAGGTGTTCATGCTGGCGCTGGCGATTGGATTCCCCCTGGCGATTTTCTTTGCCTGGGCGTTCGAGATGACACCCGAGGGTATCAAGAAGGAAAAAGACGTCGATCGTTCGCAATCCATCGCGCCGAAAACCGGACGCAGGCTAGACCGGGCAATTATCGTCATTCTGTTGATCGCGGTGGTCTATTTTGCCTGGGACAACTTCAACCCGGCGACTTCGACGACACCACCTGCAGCGACGACACCGCAACAATCCACATCAACCCAATACGCAGCCAAGACCATCGCAGTGCTGCCATTTGCCGATCTCAGCCAGGCCCGCGACCAGGAGTGGTTTGCCGATGGTCTCGCCGAGGAAATCCTCAATGCGCTGGCCAAGACGCCCGACCTGCTGGTGTCCTCACGCACCTCTTCATTCCGCTACAAGGGTTCCACGCTCGATATCAGCGATATTGCCGAAGAGCTGGGCGTTGCCCATGTCCTGGAAGGTTCGGTACGCAGCTCGGGTAACCGGATCCGGGTCACCGCCCAGTTGATCAGGGCCAGTGACGGCTTTCACCTATGGTCGGAAAACTACGACCGCGACGTTGCCGACATGATCGAAATCCAGGAAGACCTGGCGCGAAATATTGCCAACGCCCTGGAAACAACGATGGACCCTGCGGCGCTGGCCGAGATGACCCGTGTCGGTACACGCTCGGTCGAGGCGTATGAAGAATATATTCGCGGCCTGGCAGGCTATCTCGAATCCTATGCCGGGACATCGGGAAATACGGGGCAGCATTTCATAAAAGGCTATGAACACTTCGAACAGGCCCGCCAGATCGATCCGGGTTTTGCGGCGGCGCATATCAATGCCGCGCTATTCTGGAAGAGTCAACTCTCGCCCATCAGGAACGACAGCGGTCTGACCGATGTCCCACCGCTCCAGATGCTGACAAAGCTCAACGAAAGGATAGATGCGGCAATTTCAACCGCGCCCACCGATGTCGATAAAAAGGGCTACATGGCGCAAAAGGCATTGGTGGAGTTACGTCTGCAAGATGCCCTCCGCCTGTTCCGTGAATACCTTCGTGAACGACCCAATGACGAAAACGGCTGGGCGTCCCTCAATGAGATTGGCGGTCTCGCGTCTGACCTCACAACACGCAGGGAGGCATTAAACCATTGGCGCGAACGTAGTGCATCCGATCCATTTTCAGCCGTCAGTTTCATTGCCGATGCCTACCGCGCGGGTCTCCCAGATGAAGGCGCCCAGGCCGGGCTGCAGGCTTCACAACGCTGGCCCAACAACAATGCAGTTCTGTATCAAACCCATCGGACCCTGATGTGGGCCGGCAGGATCGAAGAGGGCAAGAAGATAGCCGAGCGATACCAACAGTTATTTCCGGGTGAAAGTTTGCTGGTTCGGGCCCGACAGGCCTGCGCTGAAGGGCGGCGCGCCGATGTTGAAGCGATGCTGAGCACGGTTGACCCCAATGACAATTATGCGATTTCAAACCGCTGGCACCTGATGAAGTTACTCGGACTGGAGAAGGAATCAGCAGAAGTGTTGAAACCATTCGCAGATTCGGGTGTTCCTTTCATGATGACTAGCTGGTTGATCTACACCAAGTTCGACCCCACCCCGTTTCCCGCAGTGATGTCAGTATTAAAGCGTGAGGGTGTGAAACGACCGCCGGCGGTTGAGATTCCATTCAAATGCCCGCCCCCTGAGCAGACATCGATCGCCGTGCTGCCTTTCGTCAATATGAGCACCGACGCTGAAAACGAGTTTTTCTCCGACGGTATCTCTGAAGAAATCCTCAACGTACTGGCCA
>JBFFWN010000017.1:0-25455 GCA_041570235.1 Lysobacterales bacterium
TGAAGCCGGTGGCATATGGACCATGGAGGACCTTGAGGCATATACCGTCAAGGAGCGTGTGCCGCTGCGCACCATGTATCATGGTTACGAACTGGTTACCGCACCACCGCCTTCTTCCGGCGGTATCGCGATCGCGGAAATCCTGTATATCATTGGCCCGTACAACGTTTCCACCTTGAGCAAGCCGCAACGAACCCATCTGATTGTCGAGGCTATGCGTCGCGCCTATCGCGATCGCGCCCTGTACCTGGGTGACCCCGATTTTTTTGATGTACCGGTAGATTTGCTGACCGATCCGAACTATGCGGCGGGTTTGCGTGCCGGTATCAGGTTGGATAAGGCCACACCCAGCAGTATGCTGCCGGGCAAGGAAAAGCCGCCTGAAGGTACTGATACATCACATTTCTCAATTATGGATGCCGAGGGCAACATGGTGGCTTCAACGCTCACCGTAAATACGCCGTTTGGTTCCAAGTTCATGGTGCCCGGCACCGGTTTTGTCCTGAACAACGAGATGGATGATTTTTCTGCCAAGCCCGGCTCGCCCAATGACTATGGGTTGATAGGTTTTACGGCCAATGAAATTCAGCCGCATAAACGGCCGCTTTCAAGCATGTCACCAACGCTGATGATCGGTGATGAAAAAGCAGCTGTCATCGGCACACCGGGTGGAAGCAGAATCATCACCATGGTGCTGCTGGGTATCCTGGATTTCATGGATGGTAACGGGCCTGAATCCTGGGTGTCTGTGCCGCGTTATCATCACCAGTACCTGCCGGATAAAATTTATGCTGAACCCAATGCGTTTTCGATGGAGGATGTGTTGGCGCTTGAGGCCATGGGTCACGAGGTTTCGGTTGGCTCACGCCGTTGGGGCAATATGCACGGGGTGATGTGGGACAAGAAGACCGGCGAGGTTTCAGCCGGGTCGGATGCCCGTAGTGATGCAGGCAAGGCGATGGTCAGGTAGGGCGTTTCAGGGGATTTGGGTTTGGTCAGTTTTTTACAGGAGACAATCGTGAAGAAAGTATTTCTTGGGTTATTTGTCGGCATGCTTGCCGCGCCAGCGGTACAGGCAGGTATCACGCCGGAAGAGATTGACCAGGCCGCAGCGAAAGTTCAACCCCAGGTGGTTGAGTGGCGCCGGTGGTTTCATCAAAACCCCGAGCTCAGCAACCGCGAGTTCAATACTTCTGCGAAAATTGTTCAGATTCTCAAAGAGATGGGCCTCGAACCGCAATCCGGGATAGCACATACCGGCGTCATTGCGATCATTGAAGGCGGATTGCCCGGTCCCTTGGTGGCGATCCGCACCGATATTGATGGCTTACCGGTGGTCGAGCAAACCGGCCTGCCGTTTGCATCCACGGTTCGCAGTGAGTACAACGGCCAGGATGTAGGCGTGATGCATGCCTGCGGGCATGATGCGCATATGTCCATGCTTTTGGGTGCGGCAAAGATACTCAATGACAACAAAGCGGAACTTCCCGGTTCCGTTATGTTGATTTTTCAGCCAGCGGAAGAAGGCCCGCCCAATGGTGAAGACGGTGGCGCATCTATGATGCTGGATGAGGGTATCTTCGCGGAAAGAATGCCGGCGGCGGTATTTGGCATGCATGTGGGTATCAGCATTCCCGGTGGCCAGTTTGCGGTTAAACCGGGCCCGATGATGGCTGCATCAGACAGTTTCAAGATTACCGTCAAAGGCAAGCAGACACACGGCGCGCGACCCTGGGATGGCGTTGATCCCGTGGTGATTTCCTCACAGATCGTACTGGGTTTGCAGACTATTGCGGCCCGCCAGGTGGATGTAACGCTGGCGCCGTCGATTATCAGCGTGGGCCGGATCTCCGGTGGTGTACGTTATAACGTGATTCCCGATGAGGTGATGATGGAAGGCACCATCCGCACCTTTGATGCGGACATGCGTGAATATATCCACATGGCGATCGAACGCACGGCACGCTCTATCGCAGAAGGTTCCGGCGCCGAGATCGAGTTCGAGGTGGCGCTTGGC
Organism: Lysobacterales bacterium; assembly: GCA_041570235.1. Taxonomy (GTDB): domain Bacteria; phylum Pseudomonadota; class Gammaproteobacteria; order Xanthomonadales; family SZUA-36; genus SZUA-36. The sequence continues at coordinate 2,018 of JBFFWN010000017.1, forward strand.
GCCCCGGCGGTGCAAAACAATGCCGAACTGACAGAGTTTGTTATGCCTGCTCTTGAGCGCGCATCCGGCAAACCGGTTCTGGCCGTTCAGCCACAAACCGTGGCCGAGGATTTTTCCGAGTACGCCAGGGTAGCGCCTGCCGTGTTTGTGTTTTTGGGCAACTGGCCCGAAGATTTGGATGCCAGCAAGCAACCCACCAACCATTCGCCATATTTCAGTATGCACGAGCCCTACCTGGAAACAGGTGTAAAGGCCTTCAGCCACATGGTGGTGGACTTTTTGAAGGCCCAATAATCCGGGAATCAATCAAGTTATGAACGGGCCCCTTGACGGCACTCTGGTACTGGATCTTTCAAGGGTCCTGGCCGGCCCATGGGCCAGTCAGACACTGGCTGATATGGGCGCACGGGTGATCAAGGTTGAGCGGCCAGGGCGCGGCGATGATACCCGCAGTTGGGGGCCTCCCTACCTCGAATCGGGCGATAACCGTGAAAGCGCCTATTTTTTATCGGCAAACCGTGGCAAGGAGTCCATTGCGGTGGATTTCAAGGATCCGCGCGGGCAGTCCATATTACGCAAGCTGGCCGCCAAAGCCGATATCCTGATCGAGAACTACAAGCTGGGTGGTTTAAAGGCCTATGGTCTTGACTACGATTCGATCAGAAAAATCAATCCAGCCATCGTCTACTGCTCGATCAGCGGTTTCGGCCAATCGGGGCCGTACGCCCAAAAACCCGGCTACGACTTCATGATCCAGGCCATGAGTGGCCTGATGAGCGTCACCGGCACCGACAAGCCCACCAAGGTTGGTGTGGCGGTTTCCGACCTTATCAGCGGTCTGTACGCGACTGCCGGCATACTGGGCGCCTATTGCCGCGCCAGGGAAACAGGGGAGGGTGAGTTTGTCGATGTTTCCCTGATGGATTGTCAACTGGCAGCGTTGGCCAACCAGGCTTCCAATTACCTGGTGTCAGGTTCAAGCCCCGGTTTATCGGGTAACGCGCACCCCAATATCGTCCCGTACCAGGTGTTTGAAACGGCCGACGAACCGATGGTTGTGGCGGTGGGCAATGATGCCCAGTTTGTCACCCTGTGCAAACTGATCGGCTGTGACCAGCTCTGCAATGACACACGTTTCATTCAGAACTCTGATCGCGTCAAAAATCGCCATATTCTGGTGCCACTGCTTGGCGCCGAGTTGAAAAAACAGCCAGCCGGCTTCTGGCTTGAAAAATTTGAAAACAGCGGCATCCCGGTTGGTCCGGTTAACACGATTGCACAGGCTTTCAATGATCCACATGTCAAAGAAACAAAAGTCGTCATTCACCAGCAGCGCCAGGACCTGGGGTCGGTGCCGGGAGTGCGATCACCCATCAGGCTGCAAAACTGTCCTGTCACCGTATCGAGAGCTGCGCCACAGCTGGGTGATTCAACCATTTCGGTATTAAAAGAGTCGGGATTGAGCGACCGGCAGATCGAAAGCCTGCTGGAGGATGGTGTTGTGCAGAGCGCCGATTAGCCATACATCCGAGCTGGCATAAAAAAGGCCCGGCAAGACCGGGCCTTTTGCTTTTCAATGCATACTGATCAGGGCTTGATATAGGCCCTTGGCATGTCAGGGTTTACCGGCAGGTAACGGTCGCGCAGTTTGGTCTGACGTGATTCCATGGGCATTACCTTGCCATCAATGATAACCACCTCGGCAGCACTGGTGACTTCCAGCGGGTCGCCGCTCCACAGCACCACGCTGGCCGCCCTGCTTTCCCGGATGCTGCCCTGCCGGTTACCAAGGCCGAATACCATGGCCGGGTTACTGGTCAAAGCGGCAAGGCCTGCCTCGTACGGCAATCCGTAGGAAACCGCATTGCCGGCCATTTGCCGTTGCTTGCGGGCATTGTGCGACTCCGCTCCGCTGATGATCACGGTGACACCCGCAGCCTCAAGCAGGGCAGCGTTATCCAGTCGTGACCCCAGGCTGTCGAAGTTGGATGGCAGGTTTTTCAGGGGGTCCAGCATCACCGGAACATTGGCGGCAGCCAGTTGCTCGGTCACCATCCAGGCTTCAGCACCACCCGAGATGACGATATCCAGGTTGTAATTGGCGGCAAACTTCAGGGTTGCAAGTATGTCGCTGGCGCGGTCAACATTGAAAACGACCTTGCCGCCATTGGTGGCAAAGGTAGACAGTGTTCCGCGGCCGGCGCGGGTCAGCAATGCATGTTCGGTGGAGGTCGGCGGGCTGTCTGCCTCCTGCATGACCTGGTTCAACAGCATCCATTGGCCTGCGCGGCTGCCACCGCTCAGGGAGCTGGCATCGCGACCGACATTGACAAACAATACCTGGCGGCCGGCAAAACTGTCATAACCGCCATCAAGGATCACTGTGCGTCCCTGGCCGCCTAACAGCGTGCCGCTTGCATCCGCGCCCAGCAGCGTGAATGTAAAACCCTCGATACGGGTCACGGGCACCAGGCTGGAGTTCGGGTTATAGGCCGGCGTGACATCAAATTCGGGGTGCATGTCTTTCAATGACAGGCCGGAATCGTTTGTTTCTTCAACTGCCGAAACCTCGGTAATCCCGATACTGGTAACCCCGGCAAACAGACCCGGTGTCAGGGCTTTGCCCTCGGCCTCAAACACGTGGACATCATCCTGTGGTACTGGCAGGTTTTCGCCAATGCGTTTGATTTTTCCATCGGTGATCAGCACATCAGTGTTCGCGAGCACGCCGTCCTTTGACATCGTGTGCACGGTCGCGCCACGGATCAAAATAGTATCCGCCTGTGCTGACAATGAAGACACCGCCAGGCAGGCAACCAGGATTATATGAATATATTTCATTTGGACTCTCCCAGCAGTTGGCCAAGTTCAAAGTCGGATACCGGTTGCAGAGCGGGGTTGTCCCGGTCATACATTAACGCGCCATCGATAAAGACCTTCTGGGCCTTGGCATAAACGCTGAACGGGTCCTGGTTCCAGATCACCACGTCGGCCATCTTGCCGGCTTCCAGTGAACCTGTTTTATCACTGATGCCCAGTGATTTTGCGGCGTTGGATGTGATCCAGCTGATCGCACGTTCAGGCGCAATATCGAGCCCGGCGCGGTTACCGGCGCCCATGGCCTTCGCTGCTTCCTGGTTCAGACGCTGGATGCCTTCGCCATCGTCTGAATGCACAACGGCGCAACCGCCTTCAGGACGGTCAACGAGGGCGATGTTTTCCTGGATGCCGTCATAGGCTTCCATCTTGAAACCCCACCAATCGGCCCACAGTGCGCCGCATACACCGTGTTCAGCCAGTTTATCGGCAATTTTGTAAGCCTCAACACCGTGGTGGAATGTGCCGACCTTGTAACCGAATTCATCCGCCATATCGAGTATGGTCAGCATTTCATCTGCCCTGTAGCAGTGCATGTGCACGATGATTTCACCTTTCAGGACACCCGCCAGGGTTTCAAGCTTCAGATCACGGGTTGGCGCCTTGGCATCGTCATCTCCCGCTGCTGCTTTCTGTTCGTATTCATTCCAGTCGTCGATGTATTTTTGCGCACTGATCCATTGTTCACGGTAACCGGCGACGTTACCCATGCGGGTCATCGGTGATCGTTTCTGCTCTCCATAGTAACGCTTGGGGTTTTCCCCACAGGCCATTTTCATACCGTGCGGTGCGCCGGGGAATTTCATGCCCTGGTAGCTGTTGCTGTAGACGTTTTTCAGGGTTACACCACGTCCGCCGATCAGGTTGCCGGAGCCGGGCAGGATTTGCAGGGAGGTGATGCCGCCGGCAAGCGCCCGCGAAAAACCGGGGTCCTGCGGCCAGACACTGTGCTCGGCCCAGACATTCGGAGTTGCAGGGGTGGTCATCTCGTTGCCATCGGAGTGCGCCTTGACTCCGGGGCTTGCATAAACACCGAGGTGTGAATGCACGTCAATCAAACCGGGTGTTACCCAGCCGCCGTTTGCATCGATGGTGTTAACGTCAGCGGGGGCCTCGCCGTCGCCGACGAATGCAATCCTGCCGTCTGCAATCAGCAGGCTGGCATTGTCGAGGCGTTGCCCGGTTCCTGTCAAAATTGTGGCATTGGTGATCAGGGTCGCCTCTGATGGCAGAGCCTTGTAGGTCGATGGAAAAGCTTCGGCCCAGGCTGTGTTGCTAGATAAACCGGTCAGCAGAAGCAGAGCGGGCAGTATAAATCTGAATTGCATGGTAATTCCTTCAAAATGGCGCAAAGCTGAGCATAGTAACAAACAGTGGCGCATTTACCCATTATCACTTCAAAAGTTTTTTAATCCGTTGTGATTCTTTGCCCGTGCGATTACATGCACTTGCCGGTATCATCCACTTCCAATGGATAACGACGACCAAAATACACTACAGGATTTGCCTGAAGGCCTTTTGCCCTGGATAGAGACCAGCCTGGATGCCCAGTTAAATATTCTGGCCACATCAAACCAGGGAATTGTGCTGCTGTTTGAAGGTGACGGATTAAAGCTGGTGGTCAAAGCCGCCATGGGAAAGGGCCCGGTCCGGCGCATGCGTGAGGCCACCTTAAAGCGCGAATATGAGGCAAACCTTCGTTTGAAAGGCGTTGAAGGTGTACCTGCCCTGTATGGATTTTTGAAAGACCGCTACCTGGTGACGGGGTTTATAGAAGGCACCACCTACCGCCATGCAAAATGGCAGGACCGGGACAAATGGTTTTCAGATTTGCTGGTCGTGATACGTGCATTTCATGCCCGTGGTGTCAGCCACGGTGATCTGAAATCAAAGACCAATATGATCGTGGGGGTAGATCAAAAACCCTATGTGATCGATTTTGGAACCACCTTCCTGAAAAAGGAGGGTTTTCACCCGATCAATAACCTATTGTTCGAATATGGCAAACGGCTGGATATCAACGCCTGGGTCAAGCACAAGTACCATGGCCGGTATAAAGACGCATCGGAAGAAGACCGTGAGTTGCTGAATTATTCAAAATTGGAGTGGCTGGTAAGAAAACTGCGCGGACGCCCAATGCATTAAGCAAGCGATGCGGCCAACCTTTTCAGGCCTTCATCAATTCCAATTTCAGCCCTGTACCCCAGATCCCTCTTGGCCGCCGATATGTCATACCAGTGGGCCGTGGACAAATGCTCTGCAGACCACCTTGTCACGGGTGGGTCCGAGCGTAATCTCAGCAGCTTCCAGGCGCTTTCCGCCACCAAGCCGGCGGCCCTGGCTATGGCGGGTGAAATGGACCCGATTTCAACATCTTCTCCCGCAGCTTTCAGCAGAGCACGAATAATGTCACCCTGGGGCCTGGGGTCATCGTTGGAAATAAAATAAGTCTTGCCACCGACACTGTCCGGATCGGGAATCAACTTGTCCATCGCCAGCAAATGTGCCGAGGCTGCATTATCGATGTAGACGGTGTCGATCAATTTTTCGGCGCCGGGTAATTTGAGCTTTCCGGCTTTCGCCCGCTCCAGTAATTTGGGTAGAAGGTGATTGTCGCCCGGTCCCCAGATCAGGTGAGGCCGCAATGAAACGGTGTGAAGGTCAGGGCCGTGGGCCGCCATGACCATCTGTTCAGCCATGGCCTTGGTGGCAGGGTACGGCGAGTGATACTTTTCGGCGTATGGCAGTGTCTCATCGCCACCTTCGACGTCACCATCCGCATGCGTCACACTGGGCGAGCTGGTAAAAACCAGTTTGCTGATGCGGTTTTCAATACAGGCATTAATCACATTTTGGGTGCCAATAACATTTGGTCGATAAAAATCATCATAGCGGACCGACAAACCGGCCTTGGCGGCCGTATGGAATACGACATCGATACCCCTAAAGGCTTTATTGACCGAATGGAAATCTGTGATGTCACCCTGGATAACCTGAACTCCCAGCTTTTTCAGTTCAGCGGAGTCGCTTCGCTGAAAGGCGGTAACCCGGTGCCCGCGTTCCAGCAATTGGCGGCAAATCGCAGCACCCAGAAAGCCACCGCCACCGGTAACCAATATATTCATGACAACTGCTCCGCGGCCCAGGTGGCCAGTTTTTCCCGCCCGATCTTGGCGTTATGGCGGATATCGACGGGAAACGATTTATGGAACAGGATTTGCTTGATTGACTTCGTGGCAACGTTGTTGTGGCCGATTTGCATCAGGTCGACCCTGATTCTTTCCTTGCGATGTTTGCTGCATTTGTTCAAAAGCTCCACGCACAGAACCGGTTCCTGGTAGCCAGGATGACCGATACCGACGAGCGCGGTGCGCGCCACTTCCGGGTGTACGTTGAAAATAGCTTCGATCTGGTCAGCGAAAAGGGTTGATTCTGCATTGACAACACGCTGCGATTTCCGACCGCAATACCACAGCCGTCCCTGTTCATCGAAATAGCCGGCGTCACCCATGCGGTGCCAGGTGCGGTTTTCGGCGTCCTGGATCTTTGCCAGGCGCGTCTGCTCATCACGATCCCAATACATATCGGTAGATGTGGGTCCGTGAACAACAATTTCACCGGTAATGCCGATGGGTAACTCGACCGTCTGGGAGAATGATTCAAGCGCAGTATCGGTTACCGGGATGATCTTGATATTGTTGGGGGACACCGGGCGACCAATGCAGGTGCCTTCGCCATCAGCCGTGCGTCGCTCAACTTCCCCGTTCAGTTCGGTTCCTGACACGCTGGCAACCGGCAGGCACTCGGTCGCACCATAAGGCGTAAAGATCTCGGCCTCTGCCGACAGCGCTTTTTGCAAACGGCGGATGGTGGTCACCGGCATGGCGGCTCCAGCTGAAATAACACGCTTTATCGAGGGGAGTTGCCGGTTTTCGGATTCCGTATAACGGCCAAGGACATTCAACAATGCCGGCGAACCAAATACATTGGTTACAGAAAAGCGCTCGATGGTTTGCGTCAGTAATTCAGGGTTGGCCTTTGCAGGGCGGGTCGGGTCCATCAATGGCACAACCGTGGTCATGCCCATCGCGGGGTCAAACAATGCAAACGGTGGAAATGTCGGCAGGTCCACTTCACCCGGCCTGATATCAAAGGTGTTTTTGAGCATCTCAACCTGGGCCAGGAAATGCCTGTGGCGATAGACCACGCCCTTGGGTATACCGGTGCTGCCCGAGGTGAACAGCAACGCGGCTATCTCATCTGGCCTGGTATCGGCCAGGGCAGGCCCGGATATCTTTTGCCCAAGCTTCGCCAGTTGCTTGGTGTTGATACCGCCCCAGCCCAGTTTCAGGCCCGAGGTCACCAGCTTGACACCGGGCGCCCAACCGAGCAATTTCCTGGCGATATGCGCCTTGGGCACGCCGATAAAGGCTTCCGGCCGGGCCTCGGCCAAACAGGTTTTCAATGGTTTGATGCCGATACCCGGATCAATCAGAACAGGAACCGCGCCAGCTTTGAACAGGGCGAAAAACATCGCAAAAAAGTCCAGGCCGGGCGTCAGCATCAATGCGGTGCGGGTACCCCGTCCAATGCCATACTCGACCAGGCCATGGGCATAGTTGTCGGATAGCTCATTGAGTGCGCGATAGCTGGCTGAGCGATAGGTAATTTTCCCGTTGCGCTTGCCAACCGGGTAATGGATGGCGACATTGTCACCTTGCTGTGCAGCCTGGTGGACCAGCGCTGAGGCGATATTACAGCTTTCAGTTCTATCGTGGTCCGGCATCGATGTCATCCAGAAAATCACAGATGGCACGGGTCAACAATGGACCGGCATCTTCAAAAATATAATGCCCACAGTCGGGAAAGCTCAGCACTTTAGCCTGGGGAAACAGCTGTTTCCACTTTTTCAGAAAATGCAGGTCAAAGACAAAATCCTTTTCACCCCATGCAAGCAGACACGGCTTGTCTTTGAACTCAGACAGGTGCGCTTCGGTTGCAGTGACGATATCGAAACCCGGTTCACCGGCCTTTAACGGTATATCCTGCACAAATCGCAACGTGGCTATGCGGTTGTCCCAGCTGTCATAGGGCCCCGTATAAGCCCTCCGTATTTCAGCGCTGACCGGTTTTTTAAAAGCCACTCGTGATGCGATGCCGGAAAAGGCATTCAGACCCTGCACCAGCAAGGCCCCCACTTTTGTATTGCGAACCAGCCACAAAGCCGCCGGCAATTTTTTTTCGGCCGGCAACGGGAACGCCGCGGTATTGGCTACCACCATGGCGCCGATCATATCGGGATGCTGGGTGGCCCAGCCAAAACCGATCATGCCGCCCCAATCATGCACGATCATGTGAACCGGGGCTTCGGCCTTGATGTGTAGCATCAGTGCTTCAAGATCCGAGATTCTGCGTTGCAGGGTATATGGATAGTCAGCCGCGGAGGGTTTTACCGATAACCCGCAGCCGATATGGTCCGGAACAATACAGCGAAACTTGTCACGCAAGGCCAAAACCAGGTTGCGGTAATAGAACGACCAGGTCGGGTTGCCGTGCACCATTAAAACAATCGGTGCGTCGGCCGGGCCCTCGTCGAGGTAATGCATACGCATTCCATCGACTTCAAGCCAGTTCGAGGCGAATGGATACAGGTCTTCGGGTGGGTGGAACATGTCAAAATACCGCCTGGCGGTTCAGGTCCTTGTCGCGGGATTCAAGAACGGTCACCAGATGATTTCAGCCATCGAGCAATTAAGACCGGAACCAATACCAAGCAAGGCGATTCGGTCGCCGCTTTTTATCTTGCCCATTTCGATGGCCTTGGCCAGTGCGATGGGCACTGCCGCTGGTCCGATGTTACCGAGTTCAGGGTAAATCCGGTGGATTTTTTTGGGGTCAAGGCCCAGCAATTTCATCAATGAATCCGTATGCGCCTTGCTCACCTGGTGGATGATGAACTGATCGAGTTCTTCCACCACCCATCCAAGCTTGTCACGCGCGGCACTGAAAGTCTTGGTCGCCAGTTTTAGACCTTCGGTCAGCAACACGCCGGTATTTGTGACCATGCGGTCGACCTGCCCATAACAGAGCTTGTTAAACTGCGTGGCAGCCCGTGTCACGCTACCAAGATATGAATGGCCCTGTGGCGCCAGTTCGCGCCGGCACATCACCATCGCTGCAGCGCCAGATCCCAACGTCAGGGATGCGAACTCGGCGCGAAATTGCGCTTCTTCAATCCCCGGTTGCAACAGGCGTTCAATGGTGGCCTCGGTAATGAACTGGCTCGATTCGGCATCAACGATCAGTGCGTACTCAACTTCGCCACGTTCAATCATACGGGCAGCAACATCCATGCCATTCAAAAACGCCAGGCAGGCATTACCGATATCAAAATTCAGGCATTCCTCGTGCAAACCAAGGTTGCCATGCACCAGGCACGCGGTGGAGGGCTCAAGAAAATCCTTGCAGACGGATGTGTTGATCAATACTCCGATTTTGTCGCGGTCAATACCGGCATCTTTAATGGCTTTTTCGGCTGCCATCGTGGCGGCGTCCGATGGTTGTGTATCGTTTTTCCAAAATCGCCTGGAGACGATTCCGGAGATTTCCTCGATCAGGTTGGGACGCATTCCGAGGCGTTCCATCACCGGTCGCAAGCGTTCTCCGATCTCGGCTGAACTGATTTTTATTGGTGCATCTATTGCAGCAAGAGATTGAATTACAACATTATGAAATTGCATGAGTGTCCGGTTCGAGTAAATGGGGGGATCGCAGCTTAAGGCATGGTTGTCAGAATCTGCACATTGTAGCCTAAGGGAATCGCTTAGGCTACATTGTACCTGTGATGGCAACAATGTATAAGACTGATTCTATTGTTGATTCGGGGCGTGGAATATGTGACCTTAACGACTTCAGGGTCGAGTGTGTGAAATGACTGGGAATACGAACATGATCATCGGGCCGGATTCGTTCAGCTCACGGCAACTGCCGATACGCCATTTGCCCAAGCCACGGGGCAATGCGGTGCACCTGTGGTACCTGGATTTTAATCATTTGACCAACCCGCTTAATTCGAGAACTCCTGTGGATGGCGGCGGGCTTTCCGTGTTTCAGAACAGGACGGCGCGCAGGTTCTATCTTCGCCTGATACTGGGCGCCTACCTTGGTATCCCGGGAAAAGACGTCATTATCAACCGCAGGCTCAAGGGCAGGCCGGAGTTGGATAGCACCCAGTCGCGGGGTTCAATGGATTTCAGTGTTGCGCGCAGTGCCGGTTGTTACCTGATTGGAATCAGCAGTGGAGCCACCATCGGTGTGGATCTCGAAGTAGCCTCACGCCGGGCCGGAAAACCGCTGGCCCTGGCCAGGCGCTATTTCAGCGAGGCTGAAACTGCCGCGTTGTCAGCGCTTTCAGAAGATGACTTGCACAGGGCATTCTTGCATACCTGGTCCTGCAAAGAGGCTGTCGTCAAGGCCAGCGGTCTTGGCATTGCCAACCAGTTATGCCGCTTTACCGTGGATGTGAATCCGGCTAACCCGCCTGCCATCCTTGCCATGCCCGATGACGACCACAGCGTCTGGACACTGGCCATGGCCAGCCCGGCCGAAGGCGCCATCGCAGCCATTGCCGTGCGTCAACCGTCAATTGAAGTGCAGGGCTTTGCCCTTTCTTAGGCGTGGAGTGCTGAGGCAATACTCCCTTTGGCATGGTCAAACATAAGCAATCCTTCTGCCAGTAAGATAAAATTGCGATTTTCTGCCTGGTTAACTCAATACTAAATCACCCAAAGACTGATGAGATTCCATCTTTACCTACTGATAGTACTTGTGTATGGCTGCAGCACCCAGGTGCAGCCTGAAGTCAGGCAGGTCGTTGACGATACGATTGCTGCCCAGCGGTCAACGGATATCCACTGTGAAGCGCTTACAGATTCATCTTGTGTGATTCAGTCTCCATTATTGCGACTGGGCAACATGAGCGCATCGGCCAACGTTCATCACGCTGCAATGGTTGATATTGGTGAGAACGCACTGAAGGCACGATTGCACCTGATTCGTGCGGCGCGCGAGACAATCGAGTTTCAGAACTTCCTTTTTCGTAAAGATGCTACCGGCGGGTTGATCATTGACGAGTTGTTAAAGGCAGCCAAGCGCGGCGTGCAGGTTCGAATACTGTTCGACCAGATGTTTACCGTTACGGAACAGGAATATCTCGCAGCCCTGGCGCTGCAGCACAGCAACTTCGAGGTGCGTCTTTACAACCCGCTTTTCAACAGGTCGAAGACCAACCGCTATACGATGTTTGGTGGTATTGCATGTTGTTTTACCCGCACCAACCAGCGCATGCACAACAAACTGCTGGTGGTGGACAATGTGGTAGGCATGACCGGTGGGCGCAATATTGCCGACCGGTATTTTGATTACGACACCAGCTACAACTTCAAGGACCGGGAAGTGCTGGTTTACGGTCAGGTTGCGGCTGAGATGAGAGACTCGTTTGATCAGTTCTGGTTAAGTGATATCACCGCAGAGATCAGGCATTTGCGGGATATCGCCCCGTTGATCGTCAACGGTGACTACTCAGAGGTATCCGGCTACAGCGTAAGCGAGAGACTGATGCCCGTGCTGGAAGATGTCGAAAATGCATACCTGATGCGTGAATTGTTTGTCGATACCTCGCATAAAGTCGATGCCATCGAGTATTTCTATGATCCGCCACACGACGGTGCGGAACACGTGATGCCGGATATGAATGTTACCGACGGCCTGCATGAGGCCATGGCGGCCGCCGAAGAATCGGTCATCATCCAGTCACCCTACCTGGTCTTGTCAAAGCGCGCACGCAAGCTGTTCAGGAACCTGCGTAAAGACCATCCGGATATCGATCTTCTTTTTTCGACCAACAGCCTGGCTGCCACGGATGCGTTTTCCGCTTACGCATATACGCACAAGCACAAAAAACATTACATCAACAAGCTGGGTTTCGATGTTTACGAGTTCCGTCCATACGCGCAGGATTCAGCGGAGTTTTTTCCAAGACTTCCGGAGCTGATTGCCGAGAAGAAAAACGGTTTAGACAGTGGCGAAATTCCGGCAGCCGGACCCAATCCGGCAATGGATATGCCCGGGCCAAGAAGCGGTTTGCATGCAAAGTCGTTTGTGATCGACGGTTTTGTTTCCATGGTTGGTTCACATAACCTCGATCCGCGAGGTGAAGGCTACAACACCGAAAATGGTGTGCTCATCTATGACAGGGCTTTCGCTCAGGAACTGGAAAGCAGTATCCGCAAGGACATACTGCCGGGTAACAGTTGGGTAGTGGCGATGAAACCAGGGAAAGTACCGGTTTTAGGCAGTATCAACGGCGCAATTGAATCGATATCTCGCAGCTTGCCCATTTTTGATATCTGGCCATATCGATCCACAGCACTGTACGAACTAAAACCAGGTTCAACACCCCTCCCTCCCGGCTCAGAGGGTTTTTATGAACACTATCGTCCGATTGGCAGTTTCCCGGGTGTCACCAGTGAAAAACGCCGATTGCAGGTAATAATGATCAGTTCATTCCTCGGGTTCGTTAGCCCGGTTCTGTAAGGAGCCTGGTGGTTTTTGCGGACGCACGCGGATCAGGCTGGTGTTTTCAGGGTTTTTACCGTGTTTATCTGCATAAGCGCTGCGTAGTTTTTCAAAGTCGGCTTCGATGTCATCCCCGGGGTAGATCAGGCCGCTGACGCTGATACATTTTCTTTGATAGTCGAAGCCACCCAGCAGGATGGGAACGTTTGCAGCGCGGGCAATATAATAAAAGCCGGTTTTCCAGTGATCGGTTTTACTGCGTGTGCCTTCCGGGGCCAGGGCCAGGACGAGGTTTTCCGATTGATCAAATAAATCGGTCATTTGAGCTATGTAATTTTTACCGGAGTTTCTGTGCACGGCTGTGCCGCCGAGCGCCCGGAAAAACCACCCGAAAGGCCAGCGGAAAAGACTGTGCTTGCCCATCCAGGTGACCTTTAGTTTGAGCGCCCAGACCGTCAGGATACCAAGCGGGAAATCCCAATTGCTGGTATGAGGGGCAGCAATGACCACGAACTTTTTAATATCCGGCAGGTTAACCTCAAGTGTCCACCCAAGTGACTTGAGTATCCTGGCTGAGATGGTTGATAACATCAGGGCTGGCTATTTCAGAGCCCGGAAAATCTGCCAGCCACCAAGAACAAGCAGGATCAAACCTGGTACGGAATAACCCCATGCAAGCCAGGGTCCGGTTTCCATCGCAGTAAGAATGGCGCCCGGGATAGCAAGTGAACCACCTGCCAGTACCCGCAGAATCGCGCGCTGCGAAGCAAGACGTTTCTGCTCTACCCTGATCATTTCCTCTGTGGCTTTTCGGCCCGATAGCTGACCACTGTTGGCCTTTTCCAGGAATTCATGAACCAGACCGGGGATTTCGGGGGCCTTGGCCAACCATCCCGGCAGACGCTCACGCAACTCCTGTGACACATTTTCGATACTGTGTTTTTCCCTCAGAATGGCTTCCAGTTCGGGTTTTGCCACCGACCAGATATCAATTTCGGGATCCAGCTGGCGGCCCAGGCCTTCGATATTCAGCAAGGTTTTCTGCAGCATCAGCAGCTGTGGCTGCAGGGTAAGATGAAAGCGATGGGCGACCTGGAACAGATCAAACAGCAGCTTGCCAAAAGAAACCTCGTTTAGCGGCCGGGTGAAATTCGGCTCGCCAACCGACCTGACAGCCGCTTCGAGTTCGTCCAGGCGGGTGGTTTCTGGTACCCAGCCCGCATCTATGTGCAAGGCGGCGACACGCCGGTAATTTTGGTTGAACAGGGCTTTGAAGTTTTCTGCGATGTAATAGAGGTCCTTGGTGGACAGGCTTGCCACGATACCGAAGTCCATGGCGATGAAGGTCGGATCATCAGGGTTGCTGGCATCCACCAGGATATTGCCGGGATGCATGTCGGCATGAAACAGGTTGTCACGGAATACCTGTGTGTAAAACACCCGAATGCCACGTCGCGCCAGTTTTTTCGTGTTGACGCCGCGTTCATGCAGCAGTTCGATATCACCCACCGGCAAGCCCGACACGCGTTCCATGACCATCACCTTGCGCCTCGACCACTGCCAGTAGACTTCGGGGATGTACAGGTCTTTTGAATCCTTGAAATTTCGTCGCAGCATCGAAGCGTTGGCGGCTTCACGCTGCATATCCAGTTCGTCAAAAACCACCGTCTCGAATTCGCATACGACTTTCAGTGGCTGTATCCTGGCGCCGCTGTTCATGAAGCTTTCGGCCATGCTGGCGATGGCCTTGAGCAGGTCAATATCCTTGCGCAGCTGGTCCTCAATTCCCGGTCGTACCACCTTTACAACAGCTTCGCGGCCATCGTGAAGGGTTGCCGGGTGAACCTGGGCAATGGATGCCGAGGCCAGTGGCTTGGTGTCAAAAGATGCAAAGATCTTGTCTACCGGTTCGCCCAGGGCCTTCTCGATGATTTCACGTGCCTGTTCACCGGGGAAGGGTGGTACGTGGTCCTGCAATAATGCCAGTTCATCGGCTATGTCCGGCGGCAGCAGGTCCCTGCGGGTCGATAAAATCTGTCCGAACTTCACATAGACCGGCCCCAGTTCCTGTACTGCCAGTCTTAAACGTTCACCGCGCGGTAAACCTGAAACGTCTTTCCCTGCCGGAATGAATATCCGCAACCATCTTACCGGGCCGGGTAAGCGGTCGGTATTGAATAACTGGTCAAGACGGTATCGCTTGAGGATAACGCCGATATGCCAGATACGCAGAAACTGACGCATGCTGTGTCTCATGAACGCCGGTCTTTGATGATCTCGGACAGAACCTTACTGGCGGAACGTGCGGTTTCGCGTGCGGTTTGGGCGCCCTGTTTCAATCCCTGGGCGATCTGGTGCCCGGCGACATCGCCAAACATGCCGGCCAGCGGGCCTTCCCAATCGGGTTCAAGTTTGCTGAAGATACGTTCAAGGTCACGCGCCAGGCTTGCGTCTCCGTTAATTTGCACCTTCGAGTCGGGCAGGCCCCACTCGGCGCCTTCGGGCTCAGCTATTGAAAACAAGGCCACGGGCGTACCGCTGATTACGGTATCCGGTTGGCCATCGGCTTCCAGGTTGACCCGTACGACGCCGTGTTTAAAGGTGAAAAACAGCGTGATGGCCAGGCCTTTCAGGTCTACCTGCAGCAGGCGGCCCTGCAGTTTGTTCACCCGTGCGGGTGATTCCATGTCCAGTTGAAGGACCTTGTTGATCGCGGTTTCAAGGGTTTGCGCCAGCAAAGCCGGCAAGGGTGTCAGGTATTCAGGCATGATGACCACTGTGTATGGCGACGATTCCGCCGGTTAGGTTTCTGAAGGTAACATTGCTGAAGCCAGCTTCAACCATCATGTCGGCCAACTCATCCTGGCCGGGATGTTTACGGATGCTTTCTGCCAGGTAACGGTAACTTTCCTCGTCGTTGGCAACCAACTTGCCGAGTCGGGGAAGTATCTCGAAGGAGTAGGCGTCGTAGACCTTTTTGAGCGGATCGATCTGGACTTTCGAAAACTCAAGGATCATGGCCCGGCCACCCGGTTTCAATACGCGGTACATTTCTCTGAGCGCGGCGTTCTGGTCGGTGACATTGCGCAGACCAAAGGCGATGGTAACCGCATCAAACTCGCCATCGGCAAAGGGCAGTTTTTCGGCATTGGCCAGTGAATATTCGATGTTGCCGGCGATTCCGCGGTCTTCCATGCGTTGGCGCCCGACGCTCAGCATGGCCTCGTTGATATCACTTAAAACAACACTGCCGTGGGAACCCACGCGCTTGCTCATCAGTGCAGCGATATCACCGGTGCCGCCGGCCAGGTCCAGGACCCGTTGTCCGGGCTGGATATTGCTGATTGCGATAAAGTGCCGTTTCCATAAACGGTGCACTCCCATCGACATCATGTCGTTCATCAGGTCGTATTTACCTGCAACAGAGTCGAAAACACCACGTACCAGTCCGGCTTTTTCCTCGACCGCGACATCCCTGAAACCAAAATGCGTGGTGGCGCTTTTGGCCGATTGTTTTTCTGTCTCATTCATAATTAAGACCAGTTGAAAAAAAACCTATTGTACCCCTAGATTGACAGAAACTTGCGATTTAACATCAACCGGGATTGTCAAAATATAAGCAATGCTAGAGGATATAGCGGCTAAGGTCCTCATCTGCTGCCAGCGCATCAAGGTGACTGTTGACATAGGCGGCATCCAGCACGATGGTTTCACCATCGCGGTCGGGCGCCTCAAAGGAAATGACGTCCAGCAAACGTTCCATGATAGTGTGCAGACGTCTTGCTCCAATATTCTCGGTTGTCTCATTGACCTGCCAGGCGATCTCGGCAATCCGGCGGACCGCATCGTCGCCAAATCGCAGTTTGACACCTTCGGTAGCCATTAGCGCAGTGTATTGCTCTGTCAAAGAGGCCTTGGGCTCGGTCAGAATTCGAACAAAATCCTCTGCGTCCAGGGCACGCAATTCAACACGGATGGGTAGACGGCCCTGCAACTCAGGGATCAGGTCTGAAGGTTTGCACAGGTGGAATGCACCTGACGCGATAAACAGTATATGGTCGGTTTTGACCATGCCATATCGTGTCGAAACAGTGCAGCCCTCAACCAGCGGCAGCAGGTCGCGCTGCACGCCTTCGCGTGATACATCGGCGCCGGCATATTCCGAGCGCTTTGCCACCTTGTCGAGTTCGTCGATAAAAACGATGCCGTTTTGCTGTGCGGTTTCAAGTGCCTGCTGCTTGATCTCCTCGTCATTGATCAGTTTTGCAGACTCCTCCTCGATCAAAATCGGCATCGCATCCTTGATCCGCATCTTGCGCTTCTTGGATTTTGTACCACCGATGTTCTGGAACATGCCCTGCAATTGGCTGGCCATTTCTTCCATGCCCGGCGGTGTCATGATTTCAACACCGAGTTGCGCAGAGACATCGAATTCAATTTCGCGGTCATCAAGTTCGCCCGCGAGTAATTTTCGCAGCATTTTCTGACGCGTCGACGTACGGGCTTCGGAAGCGCTTTCCTCCACCGGTTCGTTGGCAAAACCAACGCCGACATTGGGCTTGGGTAGCAGGATATCCAGCACCCGGTCGCGGGCAGCGTCTTCGGCGCGCGCACCGACTTTCATCACCGCCTGCTCACGCAACATGTTCACGGCAAAGTCCACCAGGTCACGGATGATCGATTCTACATCCTTGCCGACATAACCCACCTCGGTGAATTTGGTCGCTTCAACCTTGATGAACGGCGCGTTTGCCAGCTTGGCGAGACGCCGGGCGATTTCAGTTTTACCGACACCGGTAGGACCGATCATCAGGATGTTCTTGGGTGTGATCTCATTGCGCAGGTCCTCGGTGACCTGCATACGTCGCCAGCGATTGCGCAGGGCGATCGCCACTGCCCGCTTTGCGTCCGATTGGCTGATGATATGTTCGTCCAGTTCCTGGACAATTTCGCGTGGGGTCATTTGGGACATAGTTTAAACCTGCAATTACTGGTCCAAATCCAGTGTTTCGATAATGATGTTGTCGTTGGTGTAGATGCAGATATCTGCAGCGATCTTCAACGACTTTCTGACGATTTCTTCGGCATCCAGGTCGGTGCCTTCAAGATAAGCCATCGCGGCAGATTGTGCGAACGGCCCGCCCGATCCAATGGCGATCAGGCCGTTTTCCGGCTCAATTACATCGCCGTTACCTGAGATCAACAGCGAGTTGTCCCTGTCGGCAATCGCCAGCAATGCTTCGAGACGTCTCAACATACGGTCGGTGCGCCAGTCTTTTGCCATTTCAACAGCCGCGCGCACCAGGTTACCTGAATGTCTTTCCAGCTTGCCTTCGAACCGTTCAAACAGGGTGAAGGCATCGGCTGTGGCACCGGCAAAACCGGCGATAACCTGGTCTTTGTACATCCGCCTGACCTTTCGGGCATTGGACTTCATCACGGTGTTTCCCAGCGTGACCTGTCCATCGCCACCCATGACGACTTTATTGCCCCTTCTGACAGAGCAAATGGTTGTTCCACGGTATTGTTCCACGCGATACTCCTTCTTGATGCGTCATCCAAACGTGGGGATACGTGCACTAGATTGCAAGCATGACTTACACTTGTATCGTGTAAGAATCGATAAACGGGGCTGTAATATGGGATTTCTGGTGGATATTTTTTGGGCCGTTTGCATGGTGGGAGTGCCGGTGGCGGCCTTCACCCTTGTGATCGTCTGGTGGTCACTGGAGAAGGGTTATTTAAGTGAATTGATCGATACCAAGGCACTGGGGCTTGAAATCAAGGCAATGTCGGGAAAACGTAAGGGCAAAACCAGGAAGGAAAAAAAGCAGGCAGTGAAAAACCTGCACCCGGTGCAAAGGAAGTGGGCAAAATTTGGCGGTGGTTTTTACGGTATCGTGGGTTTTTTTACCTACCTGGTCATAGAATTCCTTGAGATCATCGGGATGATCAGAAACATGGGTGGATTTTTTGAGTTCATCAAACAGTTTGGCTTCGATGTCATTGTCCAGTTGTTGATCAGTGCGCTGACCAATTTTATCTCAGCCCTGGTGTGGCCCCTTTACTGGCTACGGCGGATTGACGCGTATCAACCCTGGGTCTGGTTTGTGGTGGCGTATGGGGGTTATTGGGTGGGATTGAAGCTGGCGCAGGCGCTGGTTCAGTACAGAGCACGCACTTCAGAGTGAAGTTTGATATTCGCGGGACCCGGGTATCACTTTTTTTTGGCCCGGGGATGGGCCTGGTCATAAACCTTCGCCAAATGCTGAAAGTCCAGGTGCGTATAGATCTGCGTCGTCGATATATCCGCGTGGCCCAGCAGTTCCTGCACAGCGCGAAGATCTCCGGATGATTCCAGCATATGACTGGCGAAGCTGTGTCTCAGCAGGTGTGGGTAGATGTTCTGCGGCATGCCCTGGCGCTTTGCCCAGTAGCGTATGCGTTGCTGTATGGTGCGCACGGCGATCGGGTTTCCCCTTTGACTGACAAAAACGTGCGGCTCCTCAAATGAAGCGAATTCAACGCGCGCCTTGCGCCATTCGGTCAGCGCTTTGACTGCTATCCTGCCAACTGGCACCATTCTGCTACGGTTACCTTTGCCGGTTACCGTGACCATGCCGGATCCCAGGTCCAATTGCGACCAGCAAAGACCGGATAATTCTGACAGTCGTAAACCGGAAGAGTAGAACAGTTCCATGATGGCCTTGTCGCGTATCGCCAACGCCGTGTCACAGGGGATATTCAACAATTGGCCAATCAAATCGGCATCCAGTGTTGCGGGCAGGTGTCGCGGGCTTTTCGGTGCGCGCACCGGTGTCGCGGGGTTGTTTTCAGCATGGCCTTCGCGCAATAGCCATTTGAAAAAGCTTCGGACAGCCGAGAGCAGGCGCTGCAGTGATTTTCCACCCAGACCCTGGCGATGTCTTTGCGCAATAAACGCGCGGATGTGATGTTGCGTGACCTGTTTGGGTGAATCGATTTCTTCACTTTCGAGAAACCGCAGCAGCTGGGCCAGGTCGCGATGGTAGGCGGCAATTGTGCGCGCCGATAAACCACGTTCATTTTCAAGGTAATGGAAAAAGTTTTGCACCAGCGTTTTCATTACGCTCAGCTTACACCAGATTGCGTAGAACTAAAGAACCGATGGTTTTGAATCGTGGAACAGTACTGCGATCAAAACAGAAGCAACGTGCCTGTTGCTGGCACGTTGATTTGGTGGGTTATTGAAAGGTCAGGCCAACTTGCGTTGTTTTTGCGGAACTTCCAGCGACAGCCTGGCGGTGACAACCTGTGCGAGAAGGTCCAGGAACATGGTGCCCATGCCCGGGTAAAAACGTGCCGGGTCGCTGCTGCCAATGGCCAGCATACCGTCTTTGCCAAGCGGAACCAATGCGCTGGACTGCACCCATTGTGCACGGTTGCCAAACAGGTAATCCCGCTTGTCCCGGTTGAGACGCCCGCAGATACTGGCGCCCTTGTTGAGTTGGTCGTCGAACTGCTGGATCTCCTGGCTATCACGAGATGCGTGATACAACGGCGTTTTGGGTGCGGCTTCTATCTTCAGGTTGAACAGCGTGATATTGAGTATGTCGGCATTCAGCTCGATCAAAAGGGCATCGGCGAGGCGGTCGAAAAATGATGGAAGGTCTCCCATCGACATCAGTTCCAGTGTCAGGGAATGCAATCGGGACATGAGTTTTTCATTTTCCGATGCAACCTGGATGAGCTGATTAAGACGATGATCGAGTGTTTCGTTCTTTTTGCGCAGGTACTGCACCTGCTTTTCGATCAAGGAAACTGCCGGCCCGCTGGCGTGTCTGAGCTCCAGATACTGCAGCAAAGCAGGCTCCCGCTCCAGAAAGTCGGGGTTCTGGTGCAGAAACTTTTTGACAATGTCTTCGATCGACCTGTTGTTTTCACTCATGAAATCTTCCCTTTAAATACGTGAGTTGCAGGCCCTGTCATAATGACGGGATTTCCCCTTACCTTCCAGTCTATTATAAGGCTTCCGCCTCTTTGGGTCACGTCTACCGTTTTGTCAACCATATCATGAATTCGCAAAATACTCACGGCGGCACATGAGCCGGAGCCACATGCCGCTGTTTCACCCACTCCGCCGCGCTCATAAACACGCAGCTTGATTTGGCCCCGGTTGACGATTTCCGCAAACCCGACATTGCAGCCTTGCGGAAATGCCGGGTGGCTGCCAATGATGCTGCCGAGGCGTTCGACCTCGGCTTTTTCAATGTCGTCAACCAGTAACAGAGCATGCGGATTACCCATTGACGCGGCACCGAGCCGGTATTCGATACCGTCAATATTCAGCGGGTACCACCCATCGATTTTATCAAGCAGCACCGGAACCTTTTCAGCAGAAAATTCAGGTTGACCCATGTCTACCCGCACCAGTCCGTTTTCAAGACATTCGATATGAACAGGGCCTGCTGGTCCGCTCAGCGAAAAACTTCGCCCGGGTGCATCCGAATGCCTGAAAAGATAAAAACCGATGCAGCGAACACCGTTTCCACATTGTTCAGCCTGCGTGCCGTCGGCATTCCAGAATTCAAATGATGCCAGGTGTTTTTCATCATCGGGTTTACGCAGTATCAGTATCTGGTCACAACCCACACCGGTATGCCGGTTGGCAAGGTACCGCGCAAACCCTGCATCCATGGTGACATCCTGCTCGCGTAAATCCAGCAACACGAAGTCATTGCCCAGGCCGTGCATTTTGTGAAACGTTACAGACATGTCTTAAATGGAATCAGAGTCTTTCTTTTTGTTTTCTTTTTCAGTGGCTTCATTGACTGCCGCTGTGTTCTTCACTTTATCGGCAGGTGCGGCTGATTCTTCAACGGGCAGGTACAGGGGACCCTTCAGGCCGCAGCCGGTGAGGCTGGTGAACAGTATCAGCAAAAGTAATCGCGTTTTCATAAGTTGCATCAGTGCATAAACCCGGCCAAATGACTGCTACACTATACGCCATGAATAACAGCAAATCAGCAGCAAATGAAAAACATGGGGATCTGCTTGATTTCCTCGAGGTGAGCACGACGGACAATCCCGCGTATTCGGTCATCTGGATGCACGGCCTGGGTGCCGACGGGCATGATTTTGAACCCGTGGTTCCCTACCTGGGTTTGCCCCCATCATTGGGTGTCCGTTTTATTTTCCCGCACGCACTTAGACGGCCAGTGACCATTAACAACGGAATGGTGATGCGAGCCTGGTATGACATTACTGAGCTCAGCTCGACCAGGACCGGGGATGATGCAGGTATCAATCACAGTGAAAGCAAGATATGTGAATTGATAGAGAACGAGATCAAGCGCGGTATTCCTGCATCAGGAATCATCCTTGCGGGCTTCTCTCAAGGCGGCGCGATGGCGCTGCATGTAGGGCTTCGTTACCCGAAGAAACTTGCCGGTATCATGGCCTTGTCGGCCTATCTTTTATCCCCTGAAAAGCTTTTGGATGAGGCATCGGAAGCAAACGCCCAAACACCGGTGTTTGTCGCCCATGGCTCACAGGACCCGGTTGTTCCGTTTTTTCTCGGCCAGTCGGCGCATGATAAATTGAAACAGGGCGGGTGGCCGGTTGAATGGCACCAGTACCAGATTCCCCATTCGGTTTCCCAGCCTGAAATTGAAGACATCGGACGCTGGTTACAGGCCCGTTTTAGCGAGGGGGAATAAGCCGGATATTTCATAAGCTTATGAAGCACAAGGCCAAAAAAGCACAATGAGAGCGCAGCGCAGTGTCTATCCACCGTCTTTTTGCCAGTGGCACAGGTTACTGGTGGTGGTCCTGGTGACACAGATTTCCGTTTTTTTGATCACAACAGGTTCCCTGGATAATTTCAGTTTCGTCAGGTTGGGTATAGTCACCATGTATGCACAAGCGCTGGCGCTTGTAACGGCACTGGCCCTGTGTGTCAGCCGGGTATGGCTGGCCAGGTTGACTTCAAGAGCGGCATGGCTTGGCAGTTGGCTGGTTGCAATTCTGATTGCCCTGGTGTTCAGTTATTCTGCCGGCGTGGTTGGGACCGTACTGGGAATCGGTCCCGGCCGGGACGATTTTTCGATGTTCCTGGTGCAAAGCGTCATGTCGGTGGCCCTCGTATCAACAGCACTTTTACGCTACCTGTTTGTCCGTGCCCAATGGCGCGCCCAATTGCTGGCCCAGTCCGAAGCACGTGTGCAGGCATTGCAGGCCAGGATACGGCCACATTTTCTGTTTAACAGTCTCAACACCATCGCCAGCCTGATACCGGACGATCCGGTCGGGGCTGAACGTGCTATCGAAGACCTCGCAGATATTTTTCGAGGCAGTATGCGCAGGGCGGATAGCATGATCAGCCTGTCCGATGAACTCGACCTGGCCTGGAAATACCTGCAGATGGAACAGCACCGCCTCGGCAAGCGTCTGCAGGTAAAATGGCAGGTCAGTGAACTGCCAAAAGGCGCCATGATTTTGCCCCTGACATTACAACCCCTGCTCGAAAATGCCGTGGCCCATGGCATTCAGCCACGTGTCGAAGGTGGCGAACTGCGGGTATATGGCCGCGGAGAAGATAATAATATCGTCATCACAATCTACAATCCGGCGGGGCCTGACGGGCATATCTCCAAGGGCCATGGCATGGCGCTGGAAAATATTCGTGAACGTCTCGAGCTGGCTTTCGGGCCGTCCGCCAGCTTGATTACCTATGAGAACAACGAGCAATTTTTTGCCGTATTAAGCTTGCCTTATGTTAAAGATACTGATCATTGATGACGAGGCGCCGGCGCGCAATCGCCTGCGGCGAATGTTGGCGAACATACCTTCGGCTGAATGTGTGGGTGAAGCCGGAACCTCCCGCAAAGCGCTGGAGATAATTCCATCAACAAAAGCCAATGTTTTATTACTGGACATTTCCATGCCGGGGATGGATGGAATGCAGCTTGCCCAGACACTGCAGGAAAGTGATGTGTCACCGGCCA
>JBFFWN010000018.1:0-24702 GCA_041570235.1 Lysobacterales bacterium
CAGCCGGGCCGCCGGCAACGGACATGGCGGTTGATCCAAGGCCTGAAACGCCACCTGTTATCGATGCGAATCTGCCGGACCGGCAGCCACAAGCCGCAATGCTGGCCCAACTGGACCTGCAATGGCTGGAAGATCATCAGAAGGCAGTATGGCGGGGACTCGCAGGTTTATGGCAGCAGCCTGAAGCCGAATTTGCCATCCAGGCGGCTTGTAATGGTGATGACAGGCTCGGATATGCATGTCTTCGCGATCAGGGTAGCTGGTCGAAAATTGCCCGCCTCGGTTTACCTGTGATACTGGTGCTACAACAGGATGGTCCGGCCTATTTGCTGCTGCGTGGTCTGGATAATGAACGATTACGCGTAGGGTTGTCTGACCAGGAGTTAACGGTTTCAAAGGATTCGGTTGAATCCATTTGGCTGGGCGCCTATCTTGTCGCCTGGCCGCAGGCAGCGGGCTGGCCGAATTTCGTCAGTCGCGGTGACAGTGGAGAGGCTGTTGACACTATAATGGCGATGGCTTCCCGAGTGGACCAGCCTTACCTGGGTGCGCCGGTTTTCGACGCTGCGTTTGAACTCTGGCTGAAAGGTTTCCAGGTTCGAAACGGCCTGGAGGCAGACGGCATAGTGGGTCGTAATACGCTGTTGCAGCTGATGACGGCATCGATTAATGAACCCAAACTGATGCAAACTTGGGATTAACATAGATCTTGGAAGAGAATTAGCTGTGTCCATACTTTTAGAAGCACTTCGCAAATCAGAAAAAAAACAGCGCTCCCGTGATGTGCCCACCATTCACAGTGAGGTCCCATCCTATGAGCCCTCCGGGCGTTCAAGTCGGTTGTCAATGATCTTGGTGCTCGCTATTACACTGGTGGTATCTGGCTGGCTTGTCTGGCAACAATACCGCGCGCCCGATAATGAGTTGGTCTCAACCGGCGAGGCAGACCCGGGGATATCCAGCCAACCGGATGAAAGCAGCAATAATGACACTGTCGCTGCTTCTGAGCCGGTGCTCCAGGTCAATGACACATCCGGTGAAACAGATTCAGCAGTGAATGAGTTGATGGTGGCCGATGCAAGCCAGCCTTCCGCGCCACCGCCGGGACTTCGGGAAAACGACCGGGGTCCGCGTCCCAGGACGCCAATGGAGAACTATCAGCCGCCCGTCCCTGATGGCAGTAATAAAGCCGTTGAAAAAGAGGGCGGGGAGCCCAGGTCATCGCCCGGCCCTGATCAGACACAGCAGTTAAGGCAATCAGGATTCGCCCCAAAAAACAAGTTGGCAAATGCCCCCGGACCCGAAGCATCGGACCAGGGTGATCCAGCCGGGCCCGAGAACCTTCCACGGGAGCCGGCGCCCATCACTTATTGGCAATTGCCGGATGCGATTCGTGCCGACGTCCCGGAAATTAAATATAGCGTGCTTGTGTACGACAAGGACCCGGCCGAACGCTTTATATTGATCAACGGTGAACGGTTCAGAGAGGGCGATATCTATCAGCCCGGGCTTGTGGTCAAGGAGGTCCGCAGGGATGGTGTGATATTCAGTTATCGTCTTTACCAGTTCCTGGTGGAAAGATAATATCAGACAGGCTTCCGGAAAATAACGTCAGTGGACGCCGGTATTGTTACAAACTGGTCAAAGCCGCCAGTACGCTTTCCGTGGGTCACGTTA
The DNA here is from genome assembly GCA_041570235.1 of Lysobacterales bacterium. Lineage (GTDB taxonomy): Bacteria > Pseudomonadota > Gammaproteobacteria > Xanthomonadales > SZUA-36 > SZUA-36. Next base: position 1,678 of record JBFFWN010000018.1, read on the forward strand.
ACCGTATTTCTGTTTTGTATCGGTCTTAAATTACTTCATTCGGGCATGTCCCCGTTGGCGCAGAACGCGATGCTTGAACTCGGGGGTGTCATTCCGGAACAGTTGAGCCCGTTATTCAGACAAGCGTTTGGCCATTGGGCAGACTATGGCCTGCTGACGCTTGTCAGCGCACTGTTCATGCATACAAGTTGGTTACACTTACTGGGTAATATGATTTACCTGTGGGTGTTTGGCTTACCCCTGGAGCGTCGCATAGGCATGTTTGGTATGACCCTGGTGTTCGTTTTCTGCGGCGCCCTGGCAAATCTCTTCGTGGTGATGAGGTTGCCCGAACTGGACTCACCTATTGTCGGCGCCAGCGGCGCGGTTTCCGCCGTTGTTGGTGCTTACCTGGGTTTGTTTCCGACACGCCGCATCGGCATGTTGCTGCCGCTCGGCTTATACCTGCAGTTTGCCCGGGTGCCGGCCGTGATCGTGATTGGTTCCTGGTTTACCCTGCAGTTGGTTTATACGGTTCTAGGCCCCATAACAGGGGTAGTGGCGTGGTGGACGCACATGGCGGGTTTCGCACTGGGTTTGATTTTTGCGCTGCTGATACGTGCAAAGGCGCAGGTAAATTTGAGATAAACATGGCAAAACTGGAAAAACATAAACTGTATCGTGTGGCATTTCTGAATCATGGAAAAGTCTACGAGTTATTTTGCAGCAGTGTAAACACAAGTCATCTTTTGGGCTTTCTGGAGGTCGCTGGCCTGGAGTTTGATAGTCATGACTCATTGGTGATCGATCCAACCGAGGAAAGGATGCGTGATGAATTTGACGGTGTTGAGGTGTTGCACCTGCCGATGCACAGCGTGCTGCGTGTTGAACAGGTGAACAATAAAGGCCAGGCCGTTATACGCGACCGTGAAAGCGGTGAAAAGGTGATGCCGTTCCCGGTTCACCCGGGTGGCCGTGGACGTGGGTAAGCGCTTTTGAGGCCTGCACCCGTCTGATGTCTAATGCCGGGTGGCTGATTCGCTCAATATATTCGTGGCCTTCAACAATATCAGCGCCTGGTACATCGCGTAATCCTGCTCGGCGCTGACTTCAGAACCGAAAACAATGCCGGCCTCTTCGGGTTCATCGTCGAGGTGCCTGTCAAGATCGATTTCACGCCGAAGACCAGTCTCCTCTTCGAGGATTTTGACCGATGGAATTTCAATATCGGGTCGAATGCCTATGGCCTGGATAGAGCGGCCTGACGGTGTGTAATACCGCGAAGTGGTCAGGCGCATGCCACCACCATTTCTTAAGTTTAAAACGGACTGCACCGAGCCCTTGCCAAAAGTTGTCTGACCCACGATCAATGCCCTGCCATGGTCTTGCAGGGCACCGGCCAGCACTTCGGAGGCAGAGGCCGAACCGCCGTTGACCAGGACCACAAGCGGGATGTCTTCCAGCCATTGGCCGGGTTTGGCAGTGTATTCAATCTGGTTGGGTGAGCGACCCCTGGTGCTGACGATCAGGCCATCGTCGAGAAACCCGTCGGCAATGGTCACTGCAGGAGCCAGCACACCGCCCGGGTTACCGCGGATATCAAGTACGATGCCTCTTAGCGGACCGTCATGGTTTTCCTGCATATAGCGAATCTGCTCCAGCAATTCATCCGCGCTTTGAAGCGTGAAATGGGTAACCTGGAAGTAGCCATAGTGCTCATCCACCGGTCGGCTGAAAACACTGGCGATTTTGACAAAATCCCGGGTCAGCACGTGACTCGATACCTCACCATTTTCATGTTGGAAGGTCACTTCAATTTCAGAGCCTGGTTCGCCGCGTAATTTGTCGATAGCAGCCCGGAGATTTTTGCCACGAACCGCAGTGCCTCCGATCGATGTAATGGTATCGCCGGCTACGACACCGGCCTTTTGCGCCGCGCCTCCTTCGACCACGTAAACCACGTTGATTTTCCGGTCGCGAATGACGACCTCCACACCAATACCGCTGTAACGGCCCCGGGAACTGTCTGCCATCTTCCGGTATTCGTCAGGTTCCATGTAGGATGAATGAGGGTCAAGCTCTGACAACATGCCACGAATGGCTGCATTCAGAAGGGTGCGGTCATCGGACTCTTCGATAAAGTTGACACGCACCTGGTTAAAGACGTCGGTGAATGTGCGCAGGTCATCAAGTGATAGTTGCGCTTTTGTGGCCTCTATCGCCAGGTCATCGCTTTGCCCGGCGGGCACCTGGTTTTCCGGTTCATCCGCCACAGTCATGGCGGTTACCAGGATAGTCAACATTGTTATGGTTTTGCCAAAACGCATCATGGTTTGGTTTCCTGTTTTAACGTTTTAACCAGATGGCCGGGTCAAGGGCCTTGCCATCTTTTCGTATCTCAAAATATAGTCCATTGTCACTCAGGGCGCTGCTGCCAACGGTGCTGATGATTGCACCGGGTTCAATCCAGTCGCCGACATCAAAAAGCAGGCTCTCATTGTTTGCATACAAGCTCAGAAAACCGTCGCCATGGTCGATAATGATGAGCAGACCATAACCCCTTAACCAATCAGCATAGGCTACCCGGCCATAGGCTATTGCACTGACCTCGCTGCCGCTATTGGCGCCGATCAACCAACCATGCCAACGCATTCCGGCCGATCTTTGCTGGCCGTAGGCACTTCTGACAGGGCCCTTCAATGGCATTGGCAATTTGCCTTTCAGCTCAGCCGGTCCAAGCCGCTTGCCGAGATCGGCCGGAATATCCGCCAGTGCGTCTGACAATCGGTCCAGCAATGCCTCCAGGTCACGCCGGTTGGCCTGCAGTTCGTCAAGTCGCGACTCATCCGTGCCGATCTGGCCGGCCAGTGTCTCGATGAGCCCCTGACGCGTTTCGCGCTGCTCTGTCAGGTCATCCAGAACCCTTTGCTGCTTACTTTGAACCTCGTCAAGCGCGGTCAGTTCAATGTTGACTTTGGCCTGCATGCTGTCAAGCGTATCAAGAACCTGTTTGAGTTCATTGATCCTGTCGGTCTGCGCACGGCCGATATAGTCATAGTAGGCCAACGTTCTTGATAAATTTGCCGGGCTATCCTGGTTCAGCACCAGTTTGAGTCGCGACTCCCGCCCCAGGCGATAGGCCGCCAGGATCTGCTCTGCCAGCAGCTTTCGCCGGCCTTCGAGGCTGTCTATGTAGTTGCTGCGTTCCAGCTGCAATTTGTTAATTTGCAGTTCGTGTACTTTCCGTGTTTCCTGGAGCTTTCGCAGTTTCGTCGCATTTGCCTGGATTTCGAGGTCTGCCTGTTTAAGGGTTATCTGTTGGGCAGAAAGCGTTGTGCGGGCTTTTCCCAGTGCCACCTGGAGTTGACTGATCTCGGATCGTAGCTGCTTGAGTTGTAATTCCGTCTCTGCTTTGGACAGGGGGCTATCGGCCGATACGACCATCCAGCCCGCTGCCAGCCATGTGGTTGACGCCCATACTAAAATGGCACGGCTATTCACAAACGTGTCAACTCTCCGTTTCGCCAGCCTGTTGCAGCCGGATCAGCGTTTTTCCGGTCATCGCAGAAGGCTGGTCCAATCCCAGAAGGTAAAGCATGGTTGGTGCAATGTCTCGCAGTGCGCCACCTGATAAAGCCTCAGCGGGGCGACCCTTGTATACAAACGGTACGGGGTTGGTGGTGTGTGCCGTGTGATTTTGGCCGGAGGAAGGATCCCTCATTTGTTCGACGTTGCCATGATCCGCGGTTACAAGCAATTCACCATTGGCCGATTTGACGGCCTCCATGACAACACCCAGGCAACCATCGACGGCCTCAACGGCTGCCATGGCCGCCTGCATGCTGCCGGTATGCCCCACCATGTCCGGGTTGGCCACATTACAGATAATGACATCAAACTCTCCGCTACGTATCGCACCGTCGAGACGTTTTGCCAGTTCCACAACGCTCATTTCAGGCTGAAGGTCATAGGTTGCGACATCTGGTGAGGGTACCAGGATGCGCTTTTCGCCCTTGAACACTTTTTCTTCACCACCGTTAAAGAAAAACGTCACGTGCGCGTATTTTTCTGTTTCGGCGATACGCAGTTGACTCAGTCCCAGCTCCGAAAGGTATTCTCCCAGGATTTCCTTTAAAGGCTCTGGAGGAAAAGCAACTTCAGCAGGCAGGCCCTCGAGGTATTCTGTCATACAGACAAATGTGGCGAGGTCGGGTGCACACCGCTCAAATCCATCAAAGTCGGGTTGCACGAATGCCTGGCTGATCTCACGGGCGCGGTCGGCCCTGAAATTGACGAAAATGACACCGTCACCATCTTTGATGCCGTCAAATGAACCAATGGTTGTCGGGCTGACAAATTCGTCACTTTCATCCCTTGCATAGGCCGCCTGCAACCCCGAAATGGCGCTGTCGCTGTTGAAATCTGCCCTGCCATTGACCAGCATGTCCCAGGCTTTTTCAACACGGTCCCAGCGCTGGTCGCGGTCCATTGCGTAATACCTGCCACATAAGCTGGCAAAACCGGCATTAGCAAGGCCGTCAAGGCGGGATTGCATATTCTGTATCGACGTTGCCGCGCTGCGTGGTGGTGTATCCCGGCCGTCAAGAAAACCGTGAACCCTGATACCAGGCGCCCCCAGTTTGCTCGCCATGTCGACCATGGCAAGGAAATGTTCGTCATGACTGTGTACGCCACCCGGTGACAGCAGACCCATGATATGTAAAGTCGATTGCTTGCTCTTGCAGGCTTCTATGGCCTCGACCAGGACTTTGTTCCGCACAAAACTGCCATCCTTGATGGCCTGGCTGATCCGGGTGAAGTTCTGGTATACGATGCGCCCGGCGCCGATGTTCATATGCCCGACTTCAGAGTTTCCCATCTGGCCGTCGGGTAAGCCAACAAACTCGCCGGAAGTTTGTATGGTGGTGAAAGCAGCCTGTTGCTTGAGCCGTTCCCAATTGGGTGTGGATGCCTGGCTAATGGCATTGTCAGGGGCATCCTCGCGTTCGCCCCAACCATCCAGGATCATCAGAACCAGTGGCTTGACCGCTACGCGGGTTGGTTGTGGCTGTGTTTCCAATTCTGTCATTACATTTCCTTTGGGTGCAAAAACCGCTTACCGGTGTTCGCTAGTGTAAAGTATCAGGCCTGCTGACCTGTGTCATAAACGGGGTTCAAGTGTATTTGTGCGGTTAAGTCTTGCAAATTCAAGCGGCCGCCTCCACATGAAACTGGCGCGCGGTTGTTGTATCAGATGGCCGCTACGATAAAACTGACTTGAAAACCGGTGTTGCTGTGAGCATATTATTCCACAACAAGCGGCATGAAGGTATTGGATCAAGCATACGGTTTGGGCCGTTTCATGATCCGCAGGAGACCAAAACGTGGAACAATTGATTGAATTTGCGGGCAACCATGCGATGCTGGTTGCGGGATTTGTGGCTATCGTGTTGTTACTGATCTGGACGGAAATAAGTAAATACACACGGGGTTATGCTGAATTGACACCGCTCCAGGCGGTCCAAAAGATCAATCAGGGTCAGATGTCCATCGTTGACATATCTGCGGTTGCAGAGTTTTCCAAAGGGCACATCGCAGGCGCTAAACACATCGCGCTTTCCCGCTTTTCCAAACCAGATCCGGAAATTGAGAAATTAACTTCCACACCGTTGCTGGTGGTTTGCAAGAACGGCCATACAGCCCATCAGGCAGCCGCCAAACTGGTCAAGCTGGGTGCATCCGACGTGGCTGTTTTAAAAGGCGGCACCACGCAGTGGGCAGCGGACCAATATCCGCTCGTGCGCAAATAAAAGACGTTTTCTGGTTATTCAGTTGGCGTAATGAGATAATTTCCCCCTTGTCACTTAAACATTGTCACTTAAACAGATGTTGGTGACATCAAACATTCAAACCAAAGAGAAATAGAATCATGGCAGAAGAACAGAACGAAGTTGCGGCCTCACAGGAAACGCAACAGGCACAATTTCAGCTTCAGAAGTTATATACAAAAGACGTGTCTTTCGAAATCCCCAATGCTCCACAGGTGTTTCAGGAAGACGGGCAGGTAGAGATCAAGATGAATCTTGCCCAAAAAGTCGAAACACTGGCCGAAAATGTGCATGAGGTCAATTTGACGGTAACCGTGACCGCCAGTCTCGGTGAAAAAACCGCTTATCTGGTTGAGGTTCAGCAGGCAGGCATCTTTTCCATCGTGGGTCTGGATGACCAGTCACACCATGCTGCGATCAATACGCTCTGTCCTCATACTTTATTTCCGTACGCGCGACGTGTGATTACCGACCTGGTGGCAGAAGGCGGCTTTCCTCCACTGGTTCTGCAGCCCATCAATTTTGATCAGATTTATGCACAGCGTCTGCAGGAAGCTCAGGCCCAGGCAGCCAGCGCGCAAACCATGGAAACCCAGGGCAACGCCTGATCTGACCATGTATTTGCAAACAACCGTTTCGGGATGCTGACTCCGAATGTCGATTGAATCCCCTGTTATAGCCGTTTTGGGCGCCGGTTCCTGGGGAACCGGCCTCGCGCTGCAGTTGGACAGAAGTGGATCCCGCTGCCTGTTGTGGGATCGCGATACCGGGAATCTACTCAAAATTCGCAAAGACCGGGCCAATGATCGCTATTTGCCGGGTATCAATATTCCCGAATCCATCATTATAGAGACAGATATCCATGCCGCAGTGCGGGCAGCTGATCACGTTTTGCTGGTGACGCCCAGTCACGCGTTTGCGACCATGATCAGTACGATCCTTCCTGACCTTTCGCCCGGTTTCGGTGTTGCATGGGCCTGCAAGGGTTTTGAACCGGGCAGTGGACGTCTGCTTCACCATGTGGCTACCGAGTTATTACCTGAGGGTACCCCGCAGGCGATTGTTACCGGTCCGTCATTTGCCAGGGAAGTGGCCTTGAATTTACCCACTGCCGTGACCGTGGCGGGTCCCGATCCGGAGTTTACCAAGGTGATGGCCAACGCCCTTCATGGCGGCCGTTTCCGAGCCTATACCAGCGATGACATCATTGGCGCCGAGTTGGGCGGTGCGGTCAAGAATGTGATGGCCGTTGCCACGGGTATCTGTGATGGTATGAAGCTTGGTGACAATGCCAGGGCTGCATTGATTACCCGTGGGCTGGCTGAAATGATGCGCCTTGGTGAAGCATTAAACGCCCGGCGCGAAACCCTGATGGGCCTGGCAGGTGCAGGTGATCTTATCCTGACCTGTACCGGTGATCAGTCGCGTAACCGGCAGCTGGGTCTGAAGCTCGGTGCCGGCAAAACAGTTGAGCAGGCAGTGGAGGAAATCGGCCAGGTGGTTGAGGGTGTCAGGGCGGCTGCCGAGGTTCAACGCCTTGCGATTGAATATGATATCAATATGCCCATCTCCGAACAGGTCAATGGCATCATTCACAAAGGCTGGGATCCATCAGAAGGCGTTGCCAGGCTGCTCGCCAGGCAGCAGAAAGCCGAATATGACGGTTGAAAACCGTCTCAGGCCCCTTTCTTAAAACCCAATTGTCGCCAGGCCTCATACAACCCAATGGCCACTGTGTTCGACAGGTTCAGGCTGCGCGATCCATCAACCATCGGCAGGTTCAGGCAAAACGCAGGACCGGTTTGCGAAAGCACGGCATCCGGAAGACCGCGTGTCTCGGGCCCAAATAGCAAACCATCGCCCGCACGGAATGCCGCATCGGTATAGGTTTTCTCGCCGCGCGTGCTGAAGGCCCAGATTCTCATATTAGGGTTTTCGGTGTTGAATGCCGCCCAACTGACATACTGACGAACGTTCGTCATCTCAGCGTAGTCAAGTCCCGCCCGTTTAAGGCGGGTGTTGTCCAGTTGAAAGCCCAACGGGCCTACCAGGTGCAGACATGCGCCGGTATTGGCGCACAAGCGTATGACATTACCTGTGTTGGGAGGGATTTCCGGCTGATAAAGGATGATGTTTAACATGTATGTTTGGCGTCCGTGCATAAAAAACCCTGCCGCTTGAATCGCTCCGGCAGGGTTTCCAGTTTAGCCTGGTTTGGATGCTTCAGTCTTCTGCCAGGACATCCTTCTTTATCACGATAATCTTGTGCCTGCCTTCACCCTGATGGTCTTCGCCTTCATGCAGTTCTTCAATATCGAAATCACCTTTACCGTCCACGCGTATGTTCTGGCCGCTGCAACTGGTGCTTTCATCGCCACTGCAGGCGTGAACGATTTCCTTGAGAATAACCACGTTTTCGCCTTTATCGGTCACCCAGTCAGATATTTCTGTATCGTGATCAGCGATAACGACGATATCCTCGTCGCAGTTCTCCTCATCATCGCAGATGATTTCGATATGACTCTCGATCATGTGACCCTCTTGAGGGTGCTTCACTTCCAGCAACTCACCGTCGACATAGATTTCTACTCCATCCCCGGTTTTGAGGATGTCGATCACTTTGCCACTTTCGGTTTCGATGGTCTTCGATTCTCCGGTAGCGAGTGAACTGATATCGGTTTCAGTCAATTCAAAATCACTGGTTTTCAATGCGATGACCATTTTTTCCTGCGCCTGTGAAGACATGGATAATGAGGTGAGAACGGTCACACATATCGACACAAGAATGGGCTTAAACAGGTGTTTCATGAGCTAATCTCCAGTTTTTTGTTTGTTTGCGACGAAACGAAAGCCTGATTTTCCAAGGTTTTCGTGACCCTGTTAAAAGACGCGATCGATTCCAAAAGCGTCGCAATATTTGTAACCGTATGAAAAAAATATAATATTTGACGATTATAAGTCATTTGGTCCTGACGAATACAGGATTTGACAGCGTCGCCTCTCAGCGGTATTGTTCTTCATCTCAGGCACAACATCTTGTGTTTTTCGAGAGGGGAAGACACAATAGCTTGTGTTCATAATTAAACAAAACCAAACAATTAAGCGGGATTATTAATGAGCAGTGTGCGGGTTGAGGCCATAGGTACTGATTTACAAGCAGTTCCTTTTCAAGAAGCATCCATGGATATCTGGGATAAAAAATACCGGTTGAAGTCCAAAATTGGCGAGTGCATCGACGCCGATATTGACGACACTTACAAGCGGGTCGCCCTGGCAATATCCAGGGTTGAAAAAACCATGGAAATGCGGGAGCAATGCTACGAGTCATTTTTGTGGGCTTTAAGGCGAGGTGCGATACCTGCGGGTCGTATCATCTCGAATGCGGGGGCGCGTGATCACAAACCGGCCACTTCAACGATCAATTGCACAGTTTCCGGCACCATCAAGGATTCAATGAACGGCATCCTTGATAAGGTGCATGAAGCAGGACTCACACTCAAAGCCGGGTGCGGAATCGGCTACGAATTTTCTACACTGCGTCCCAAGGGCGCCTATGTCTCGGGTGCAGGTGCCTACACGTCCGGTCCACTGAGTTTTATGGACATATATGACAAGATGTGTTTCACCGTTTCTTCAGCCGGTGGAAGAAGGGGCGCACAAATGGCGACCTTCGATGTGGGGCATCCGGATGCCATGGAGTTTATTCGCGCAAAACGTGAGGACGGTCGTCTGCGTCAGTTCAACTGCTCATTGCTGATCACTGACGAGTTCATGGAGGCCGTGGCCGCAGGTGATGATTGGGCCCTGGCATTTCCGATCACCGCTCAAGAAGCGGGTGAATTGGACATCGATGACCCGGAACAGGTCCTATGGCGTGAGTGGCCACTGGTTGACGATTATGTGACCCGCGAGGACGGCCTGGTGGCTTGCAAGGTCTACAAAAAGGTACCCGCACGGCGGATGTGGGACATGATCATGTCTTCTACCTATGATTTTGCCGAACCGGGTTTTATCCTGATTGACCGTATCAATGAAATGAATAACAACTGGTTTTGCGAAAACATTCGTGCGACCAACCCCTGCGGTGAACAACCATTGCCGCCTTATGGGGCCTGTCTGCTGGGATCTGTGAACCTGACAAGGTTTATAGAGAACCCGTTTACAGACAAGGCGGAATTCAATTGGGATGAATACCGTAAAGTCGTAAAAGTATTTACAAGAATGCTTGATAATGTTGTTGAAATAAATGGTTTGCCGCTTGGAAAGCAGCGAGATGAGATCGAGAGAAAACGCCGGCATGGTATGGGTTTTCTCGGGCTGGGATCCAGTTTGGCGCTGCTTGGTATGAAGTACGGTTCAGCTGAATCACTCGAGTTTACCGATAAAGTTGCGCGTGAAATGGCGATCACAGGTTGGAAAGAGGCCCTGGCGCTATCCCGTGAAAAAGGTCCGGCGCCTGTTATGGAAGAGGAATTCAGGGTCACTGCAGCCATGTTACGCAAGCGTCCGGAAATGATCGCCGATGGTTATCATATAGGCGACGCCATACGTGGCTCTGTGTTGCATGCAAAATACAGCCGATACATGCAGCGGATTGCAGAAGTTGAACCGGAGTTGGTAGAAGCCCTCGCCGAAGAGGGTGGCAGGTTCACGCATCATTCATCGATTGCACCTACGGGTACCATTTCACTTTCATTGGCGAATAATGCCTCGAATGGCATTGAGCCAAGCTTTGCCCATCACTATTCGCGCAATGTTATTCGTGAAGGTAAAAAGACAAAGGAGAAGGTTGAAGTTTTCAGTTACGAATTGCTCGCCTATCGCGAACTTGTCAACCCGAATGCCATACCAGGATCAAACGATTCGAATACCATGTTGCCCGAGCAGTTTATTTCAGCTGATGACATATCACCGTCTGAACACGTGGATGTGCAGGCAGCGGCGCAGAAATGGATAGATTCTTCCATTTCAAAAACCGCCAATGTGCCGACCGAATACCCCTATGAAGATTTCAAGAGCGTCTATACCTATGCACACAGTAAGGGTTTGAAAGGCTGTACGACGTTCCGATTCAATCCCGAGGCATTCCAGGGTGTGTTGGTGAAGGAGGACGATCTTGCCAACACGACCTATCGTTTTGTTCTTGATGATGGCGAAGTCGTGGAGGTTAAAGGTAATGAAGAGATTGAATACGACGGCGAGGTTCATACCGCAGCCAATCTGTTTGACGCCCTGAAAGAAGGCTATTACGGAAAATTCTAGACGGAATACAGACAATGACGATCAAGATAAGCAAACACATTGCCGGCTACGAAGTAGTCAAACCAGAAGAAGAGCGTGCAGCGAAAGCCGCTGCTGCTGCAGAACGGGAGGCACGGGGCTCAGCAAAAGTTATTCGCATGACAGAGAAGATCATGCGCCCCGAAGGTATGGAATCCCTTGAAGGGTCCACATATAAAATCAAAACGCCGCTGGATGACCATGCGATGTACGTGACCATCAACGACATCATTCTGAACCTGGGCACTGAGCATGAGCAACGCAGGCCGTTCGAAATTTTTATCAATTCAAAGAACATGGATCATTTCCAGTGGATCGTTGCGTTGACAAGGTTGATGTCAGCGGTTTTCAGAAAAGGTGGTGACGTGACCTTCCTGGCAGAGGAATTGCAGGCCGTGTTCGACCCCAAGGGTGGCTATTTCAAACCGGGTGGAAGATTCATGCCGTCGATCATTGCCGAGATCGGAGATGTGATTGCCCACCATATGCAGAAAATTGGCCTGATGGAAAAGGAAGAGTTGTCAGACCAGCAAAAACTGATTCTGAACCAGAAGCGCGCGGAAGTTGAAGGCACCCCGGTCAAGAGTGCTGCAGCAGCAACCGGAGAGGAAACCGGGTACCCGGCCTCGGCCACACTGTGCAATAAATGCCATACAAAGGCAGTTATCGTTATGGATAATTGCGCGACTTGTTTGTCGTGTGGTTATTCCAAGTGTGGCTAAACAACATTGATTGACGGGCTGCTCCCCAGCCCGTCTTTTTTCGGTTCAACCTTTTAAGGGATTTCGCTGCTATCATGAACGTATGATGTTGCCAGCAGAACTGATTAAAGCGAAAAGAGATGGCCAGGAACTGGATGAAGCCTCTATCCGTGACTTTGTAAACGGAATTGCCAGCGGTCAGGTCAGTGACGCGCAGATTGGCGCATTCACCATGGCGGTCCATTTTCAAAAAATGAGCATGGCCGAACAATCCACTTTAACCCTGGCGATGCGTGACACTGGTCGCTGCATGCAATGGCCCGGATTGGATGGCCCCGTTCTGGACAAGCATTCAACCGGCGGTGTGGGTGACCTCGTGAGCCTTGTGCTGGCACCCATGTTGGCGGCCTGCGGTGTATACATTCCGATGATCTCAGGACGTGGACTGGGCCATACCGGCGGCACCCTTGATAAGTTGGAAAGCATTCCCGGTTTTGATGTCCACCCATCCGATGAATGTTTTGAACGGGCGGTAAGGCAAGCCGGTTTGGCCTTTACCGGCCAGGATGATCGCCTGGTTCCTGCAGATGGCCGTATTTACGCCATTCGGGACGTCACCGCCACAATCGACTCAACCCCCCTTATTGTTGCTTCCATTTTGTCCAAGAAGCTGGCCGAGGGGCTTGATGGGTTGGTGCTGGATATCAAGACGGGCAACGGGGCTTTTATGCGTGAGCGTAACCGCGCGAGGGACCTTGCTGCCAACCTGATCGCCGTGGCGGCCGAGGCTGGATTGCCCTGCAGGGCACTGATTACTGACATGAATCAACCACTGGCCGGAAACGCCGGTAATACGCTGGAAATACTTGAGGCGATTGAATACCTGACAGGTGGGCGGCGCCAGCAACGACTGGATGATGTCGTGATGGCATTGGGTGTCGAGATGCTGTTACTGGCCGGGCTGGCCAGTAAACCCAAGGTTGCGAGAAACCTGCTGGAGCAGGTTTTGACTTCGGGCCTTGCAGCGGAGCGCTTTTCACTGGCGATAAGTTTGCAGGGGGGGCCAAACGATCTTTTAGAAAGGCCGCAAGACTACCTGGTTCCGGCGCCGGTTGTGCGTGACCTGCCTGCAGAAAGCTCCGGTTATATTGAATTCATGGATACCTGTGCAATTGGTCTCAGCATCGTTCGACTCGGTGGTGGGCGGCGTCAGGCAAGTGATAAAGTCGATCACAGGGTTGGCTTGTCGCATTTCAGCCTGACAGGAGACAGGGTCGAAGAGGGAGGACGGTTGTTGACCATACACGCCGCCAGTGAGGATGCCTGGAATGTGGCTGCTGAAGAGCTTTCAGCAGCGATTGTCATTGGCCGGAAAATGGATCCGATTCCAGCCGTATATGAACAGATTTCCTGAGTGATTGACGCATCCACGAACACGGTACTAAAAAGCAGCAGGGGACTGAGATGACCGGAACACCGCATATAGAAGCAGCACGAGGGGATTTTGCAGAAACGGTACTGATGCCCGGGGACCCGTTGAGGGCAAAGGCACTGGCAGAAAAGTATCTGGACGATGTCCGCCTGGTTAACCGGGTTCGCAACATGCTGGGTTTTAGCGGAACGTTCAGGGGCAAACCCGTTTCCATTATGGGCTCGGGCATGGGAATGCCTTCCATCAGTATTTATGCTCACGAGTTATTTGATTATTACGGTGTCGAGAAAATCATTCGAGTGGGCACCTGTGGTGGTCTGCTGGCAAATATGAAGATAGGAGATCTGATAATGGCCAGTGCAGCGAGCACCGATTCGGCTATGAACAGACAACGTTTCGGGGGCTGGGATTTTTCTGCCAGTGCCGACTTCGGTTTGATGCAACGTGTCAATGAAGAGGCTCGCCGCAAAGGTCTTAAAATCAGGAAGGGCAACGTATTTGCATCGGACTGGTTCTATCATCCGGATAATGCCTTTATAGAGAAAGTTCAGAATATGGGTGTGCTGGCGCTGGATATGGAATCGGCGGCACTCTATGCACTGGCGCACCAACACGGCAAGCGTGCGTTGACGATACTTTCGGTCAGTGATGTTATACCGACCGGAGAACAGGCCTCTCACCAGGTACGCGAGAGCGCATTTGATAATGTGATCGAAGTGGTTCTTGAAGCGGTGCTTGCGCCAGACGAAGATCAATGAAAAATATCGGGAAGTTGGTAAGCACACTGTTTGAGCATGCTCATGCTGCCAGCGAAAAAGCCTATTCGCCGTACAGTGGTGTCAGGGTGGGGGCGAGCATACTGGATGACAACGGGCACATCCATTCCGGTTGTAATGTCGAGAACTCGTCCTATGGTCTGACACAGTGTGCGGAGCGAAATGCCCTCGCAGCAGCAGTCAATGCGGGTGTGGGCAAAGGCCAGGCAACCGTTATCCTGATTTACGCAACGGGGTTCGATGTACTCGCGCCATGTGGCGCCTGCCGCCAGGTGATGAGTGAGCTGATGGCGGGGGATGCGATCGTCATCTCATGTCAAAGCGAACAGGAGTACCGGGTCTGGTCGGTAGCGGAATTGTTGCCGGACTCATTTGTACTGAGCTAAGGGAGAATCATAACAATGGCGGATCAAACAGGATCGTGCCGTTGAAATCTAATTTGCAATGATGGAGAAAATGAAAATGAAATCACTGTTACAGGCAGCCGTTTTTGGACTTTTGTTATTCGCTCAGAACCTGACCGCCGGCTCACCCGAGGTCGAGTTTTATCCCGTGAACCCCGACATGCAGTTACCGTTTTCCGAGGCGGTCCGGGTTGGACACATACTGTATTTGTCCGGTCAGCTGGGTTATGACGCTGCCGCCGGCAAGCTGGTGGAAGGTGGTATCGCTGCTGAAACCCAAAAAACCCTTGAGAATATCAAGGCCACCCTTGAAAAGCACGGTTCATCAATGGCTGAGGTCGTCAAGTGCACGGTTTTTCTGGCCGACATCAGTGAGTGGTCCGCCATGAATGCTGTGTACGTGACATTTTTTCCGGCTGACCCACCGGCCCGCAGCGCTGTTGGCGGAACCGACCTGGCCTTGGGTGCACGCACTGAAATTGAGTGTATTGCCACCGTAAAATAGAGGGGTTTAAAACCTCTTTTTCGGCGTGCTGATAAAATTTAGCGTCTTTCAGAGCTTTCAGGAAACCATTATGTATCCTCGACTTTTCTCCGTTGTTACAGCCGCGTTGATGTTGTTTGCGAGTCAGTCAGCCTTTTGTTCAACGGAAGCGTCAGTTGAGCGATTTGCATCACTGGCACTGCAATGTGTACACCAGGAATATCCCAACAAGATTGCACACGTATTATCGAGCGACCGGGATGTTGCAGCGCCGCGGCAATTGACGCCGGTCTTTTACGGTTGCTTTGATTGGCATTCATCGGTACATGGTCACTGGCTTTTGACCCGCTTGTTGCGTCTATACCCCGACCTGGTGTTGGCGCCTCAAATCGAGGCAGCCCTGGACGAAAGCTTTCAGGTTGAAAGGGTGGCGCAGGAAGTGGTGTATGTATCAGATGATCAACGTGCCTCCTTTGAACGGCCGTATGGTGTGGCCTGGTTGTTACAGCTAACCGCTGAGCTTCGTGAATGGGATGATCCGCGCGCGCGTCGCTGGTTGGCTATTCTGCAACCATTGGAAACCGTCTTGTTGAGACGCATGCAAACATGGCTCACCAAGCTGGGGTATCCGATCCGTATCGGAGAGCATGCGCAAACCGCTTTCGCGTTTGGCCTGTTCCTGGATTGGGCAAAGGTCGCGAAACGTGATGACTTTTACGAGCTTGTTTCGCAAAA
Source organism: Lysobacterales bacterium (assembly GCA_041570235.1). Classification (GTDB taxonomy): domain Bacteria; phylum Pseudomonadota; class Gammaproteobacteria; order Xanthomonadales; family SZUA-36; genus SZUA-36. The sequence goes on from JBFFWN010000018.1 coordinate 17,297, forward strand.
GTCGAAGGACTTCTACCTCGATGACCGCAACTGCCCGCTTGCCTATGAGCCTGGTGGGCAGGATTTTCTGTCACCCTGTATTGCAGAGGCGGACCTGATGAGGCGTCTATTGAGTGACCAGGAGTTTGCGGCCTGGTTATCCGGATTTATGCCCGGCATACCTGAAAATGGCAGTGTTGACTGGCTGCCCCTGGCGGAAGTCACCGACCCCACCGACGGTAAACTGGCGCATCTGGATGGTTTGAATATTTCACGCGCCTGGATGCTCGAGGGAATGGCGTCCGGCTTACCCGAATCTGATAGTCGCAGGGACGCTTTGCTGAACACGGCCAATCATCACACAGTATCGGGCCTGAGATCTGTTACCGGAGAGCATTACGAGGGTGGTCACTGGCTGGGAAGTTTTGCAACCTACCTGGAAACATCCCGGGGGCTGTCCACAAAATAACCCCGTTATTGGCCTTGCCCGGCCGTTTTTCGTCAATGAGATTTTTTGATTTCTGTAATACAGGTCTTATATATATAATATGAGCGTATGATTTCGATCATGGCACATTGCCCGCTTCCGGGCTATTGTGTAACGGTTGTTACTGGAGAATCAAATGGCTACTTATCAGAAGATTTTGGTCGCAGTTGATCTGAGCAGCGAATCAGAACTGGTATTGAAACAAGCCCAGCATATTGCCGCTTCAGATGCCGAAATTCACCTGGTCTATGTCCAGGAACCGATGGATAACGTCTATGTGGGGATCGTCCCGCAGAGTGCCGCTTTCAGCGGTCTTGGTGACCTCGAGGCGCAATTGGGTGAAGAGTTGAAACAGAAGCTCAAAAAACTGGGTGATTCACACTCGATTCCCGCGGATTGTCAGCACATCCTTAATGGCTCTCCGGCCCATGAAATTCATCGTTTTGTAAAGGAAAACGATATCGGGCTGATCGTTATCGGCACCCACGGCCAAAAAGGCTTGCAATTGCTGTTGGGCTCAACAGCCAATTCGGTGCTTCATGGCGCCACCTGCGATGTGCTTTCGGTCAGGGTTGGTTCGGTCAAATGACGGGCAAATCACGATTGCGATACCGGTCAACTTAATACAAATGTGAAGACCATCATTTGGCTTTTGGTGTTTTTTTGTGTATTGGTCTGGTCTTCCATTGAGCCGGCTGACAGGTTCACATGGTGGCTTGAGGTTTTTCCGGCGATAGCCGGTTTCCTGATCATACTGGCTACACGAAACCGTTTCCCGCTGACCGGATTGCTGTACACGTTGATCCTGATTCATGCTGTGATCCTGATGGTCGGCGGACACTATACCTACGCAGAAGTGCCCCTGGGGGAATGGCTGCGCGAATTGACCGACGGCAGTCGCAATAATTATGACAAGCTGGGACACGTGGCGCAGGGGTTTGTCCCCGCCATGATTGCGCGCGAGATTATGATCCGGAACAAGGTGGTCAATGGAAGCGCCTGGCTCACCTACCTGATCTTGTGTATTGTGTTGGCAATCAGCGCTTTTTATGAACTGATCGAATGGTGGGCTGCCATGCTCAGCGCAGAGGCGGCAGATTCTTTCCTGGGTACCCAGGGTTACATCTGGGATACCCAGTCTGACATGTTTTGGGCACTGTTTGGGGCGGTGCTGGCCCTGTTAACGGTTTCCCGCTTGCACGACAGGCAACTCAACTCATTGAGTGGTATCACTGCCGGACACTGATCGCGGGGCGGGGTGATGCCGCAAGCGCTGGTCGATCTGTTCAAATATTCCGTTTACATCGAGGTTTGCCATGGCGAGGCAATCGTCCCTTGAGCCATGTTCAATGTATCGATCGGGTAAGCCAATGTTGAGCACGTTAAACGGTAACCCGGATGCAGCAAGGACCTCATTGACACCACTTCCGGCACCACCAATAACGGCATTTTCCTCGACCGTCACCACCAGGTGATGGTTTTGAGCCATTTCCAGGATCAGCGTTGCATCCAGTGGTTTGACAAACCGCATATTGACCAGCGTAGCGCCTAATCGGGCAGCCACCTCGGTGGCCGGGTGAAGACTGCTGCCAAACGCCAGGATTACAACATCCTTGCCGGTTTTTTTGACTTCGGCTTTGCCAATGGGAATCGCGTTCATGGTTTTCTCTACCGTGACACCGGGGCCGGTTCCACGAGGATATCTCACCGCCGCCGGCCCGTTGTGCCGGAAGCCGGTATAAAGCATTTGCCGGCATTCATTTTCATTGGCCGGCGCCATGATCAGCATATTGGGTATACAACGCATGAACGACAGGTCGAAACTGCCTGCATGTGTAGGGCCGTCAGAGCCAACCAGTCCTGCGCGATCGATCGCAAACAATACCGGCAGGTTCTGTAAGGCCACATCGTGAACCAACTGGTCATAGGCGCGCTGCAGGAAGGTGCTGTAAATTGCCACAACCGGGTGAGTTCCTTCACAGGCCATCCCGGCTGCCAGTGTCACGGCGTGCTGCTCGGCGATGCTGACATCGAAATAACGGTCGGGAAACCTTTTCTCAAACTCTACCAAACCCGATCCCTCGCGCATCGCGGGAGTGATGGCCAACAGGCTGTCATCGGTTTCTGCCATGTCACATAGCCACTGCCCAAAAACCTCGGTATAAGTTGGTGGTTTCGGGGCCAGGTTAGCGGGTTTGACAATACCGGTTTCGGGGTTGAACGGGGCAACCGCGTGATATTTGACCGGATCCTCTTCAGCCGGTGCATAACCTTTGCCCTTGGCCGTGATGATATGAAGGAGGTTTGGCCCCTCCACCTTTTGAATGGTTTTCAGTGTTCTTATCAGCACCGGAAGATCATGTCCGTCGATCGGGCCAACATAGTTGAACCCGAACTCTTCAAACAGCGTGCTGGGCATGATCATGCCTTTGACATGCTCTTCCCAGCGACTCATGAAGCGCCATACCTTGGAATCCCGATGCATCATCTGCTTGCTGCGCTCGCGGATGTTTGTCACCGTGGGTCCGCTCATCATACGTGCCAGGATTTTGGTGATCTCACCGACGTTGGGAGATATGGACATCTGGTTTTCATTCAAAACCACCAGGATGTTCGGATCCAGTGAGCCGCCATGGTTGAGCGCCTCAAAAGCCATGCCGGCTGTCATCGCACCGTCACCAATGACAGAAACCACTTTGCGATCAATTTTTTGATGGGCCGACGCAAGCGCCATACCCAGGCCGGCGCTGATCGATGTGGACGAGTGGCCGACACCGAAGGTATCGAATTCGCTCTCCTCGCGCTTGGGAAATGGCGCCAGCCCGCCGGTTTTCTTGATCGTGTCGATGCGGTCGCGACGACCGGTTAATATTTTGTGCGGGTAAGCCTGGTGTCCAACATCCCAGATAATTCGGTCATGTGGTGTTTCGTAGCAATAATGTAATGCCACGGTCAGTTCAATACATCCCAGGCCGGCACTGAAATGTCCGCCACTTCTGGAAATTGATTCCAGTAAATAAGCCCTGAGTTCGTCAGCTACCTGGGGTAACTGCTCTTCATCCAGTTTGCGTAAATCCGCAGGGCTGATTAGCTGGTCAAGTAGAGAATAATTTTTATCATTCATTGGAGTTTTCTATCTGTCGCGGTCAATGGAATAGCTTGCCAGCCATTCGAGAGCATCGGTGTTTCCAGGCAGTCTCATAAGTTCCTTTATGGCAAGGTCCCTGAGCTCATGGGCTCGTTCAATCGATTTTTGCACACCAATGATCGCTGGAAATGCCGGTTTTGACCTGGCGGCATCTGCCTGGCTCGGTTTGCCGGTTGCCTCACTGCAACCGGTCACATCCAGGACATCATCAAAAACCTGGAACGCCAAACCTGTCAATTTACCATATCTGGCCAGTGCATTGTTCTGGTCGACTGGTGTCGAGGCAAATAGGGCCGGGGCAACGGCGCTGATTTGAATCAGTTCACCGGTTTTGAAGGCATGGATTTTTTCAAGTTCCTGTTGTGAGATCTGCCGCCCGAGACTATCGAGGTCCAGTACTTGACCACCAGCCATTCCACTGCCGCCACAGGCTTTTGCCAGGCCGTGAATGATGTCGATCTGGCCTCTCGGATTGGCCATTAGCTTAGGGTCTGAGGCAAGTATTTCAAATGCCAGTGCCTGAAGGGCATCGCCGGCCAGGATGGCAGTCGCCTCATCAAATCGTTTGTGACAACTGGGCAGGCCGCGTCGCAGGTCATCATCGTCCATGCTGGGCAGGTCGTCATGAATCAAAGAGTAGGTATGTATGAATTCGATGGCCATCGCGGTCCCATCGAACATTGTTTCATCAAGGTTCAATGCCCGTGCTGAGGCGTAAACAAACAGAGGCCGGATCCGCTTACCACCCGCGGTGGCTGAATAACGCATGGCTTCTGATAACTGTTTTGGCGTTCGGGATTCTCCCGGCAGATAATCGGGCAGGATTTTCTCAAACCGCGCTTGCCAAGCCTGGATAATGTGACGTGTTTCAGTCATCGGGCTCGAAAGCTTTTAGTGAACCCGGGTCATCCGGTTTTGTCAACTCATCAACGGTCTGCTGGGCCTGATCAAGCACCGTCTGACATTGCCTGGTCAGGTCAATGCCACGTTTAAATTCCGCCAGTGACTCGTCAAGGGAAAGGTCACCATCTTCAAGCTTTCTGACGAGCTTTTCGAGGTCGGCCAGGGTCTCTTCAAAATCGGGTTCTTTAACGGTGGGTTTGCTCATGATTTCTGTGTTCCTGGGTTAGCGGAGCGACACTAACGTACCGCACCTTCAGGGTCAACTGTCGTTGTAGATGCCGGCTGATCTTCTGTTGATCCATTGCCTCCCTGGCGCCGATGCCGGGCTTGCACGGCATGCTGTTCACAGGCAATGAATTTGAGTAAGGGGTGTTCCGGCTGCCATTGCATAACGGTATCATTTTGTTTCAAATCCATCTCAAACGAAGGCTCAAAGTACCAGTCACCCACAGCCACAATCACCCCTTTAGATTGGCAAAGGGGGACAGAGTTCCTGAGCCAGGGGGGGATGCCGGCTGCCTGAAAGAGTTTTTTAATTTTTTTGTGAATACCACCATGCTTGATGCTGGTTGCGAGGGTGTCTTGTCTGCCGCTAATCACAATCTGTTCCCCGGTCCATGGCCGAATACCATCATCGGATTGCCGGACTTGAAACGGGGCGTTTTCGTGATGTTTTGAGTGCCTTCCGGAAAATACCAATCGCCCGATATCCTTGCCCAGGTTAACTTCGAAATTCCCCGCTGGCAACTTCGCGTACGGGCACGGCCGAACCTCGGCGCCGTTGAGTAACCATAAGCGCTGTTGATACAGTCGAATCCTCCAGCCATCCCAGCTTAACTCAGACCTGGTCTGATTATCCGCCTCTGCAAGTTGTGCAGAAAAATCCTCGAGCTTGTAGGCCGGTACAGGACCGGCCCCCGCTTTCCTGGCCCAGCGCCTGATTACCAGTCTCAGTAACTGTGGATCATCACACAATTCATGTGACAGGTTCAGTACACGTGGGTGAAGCAATAGTGCTTCAAGCTTATTGTCAGCGAGCTTTTCAAGCAGGATTCGGGCATCCGCCATCGCCTGCCGGGTTAGTAGCAGGCGCCGGTTAATACCAGGCCAACGTTGTTCCAGCTGCGGAATGACCTGGTTACGAAGAAAATTCCGGTCCTGGTCGAGCATTTGGTTTGACGGGTCGTCGATCCATTCAATCCGGTTTTGCCGCAAATATTGAAGTAAATGTTCATTGCTAAAGCCGAGTAGTGGTCTTTGCAACAGGCCTTTTCCGATGGGCCGGCTTTCGGGCATGGCCGACAAGCCATCAACACCACTGCCGCGCATCAGGTTTAACACCAGCGTTTCGGACTGGTCATCGGCATGGTGGGCGGTCAGCAATGCCGTGTTCTTATCAACAAGACCGGTCATGGCCCGGTAACGAAGAGTACGGGCTTCCGCCTCCATGCCCTTACCGGTGTCATGCTTTAAATCAATATGTAAACAGCTTAGCCGGATGTTGTATGCACGGCAGAAACTCTCACAATGGGCCTGCCATTGGTCTGCATCTTTATGCAGGCCATGGTTGACATGAACCGCTGAAATTTCTACATCCAGTTGATGACGAATGATGTTCAAGGCGTGCAGTAAAGCGGTTGAGTCTGCGCCTCCGCTGAAACCAACGATATACGAACCTGCCTTGGGGTAGGAGCGGAGTATGCGCAGTAAGCTCTCTGCGCTAAAGGCCCGCTCGCGCCTGTTTCCGGACATCTGCTCAGTCTTTGAACTCGCCGTACGAGAGCAACTTCAAATAGCGTTCTTCCAGCAAGGTTTCAGTGGGCAGTTTGTCGAGTTCCTCGAGTTGGGAGGCGATACATTCGCCTACCCGTGAAGCAACCTTTTCGGGGTCCTTATGTGCTCCGCCGAGCGGTTCCGGAATCACCTGGTCGACCAGTCCCAACTGCAACAGCCTGTCGGATGTAATGCCCAGCGCGGTTGCCGCATCCTCGGCCAGTGCGGCATCGTTCCATAAAATGGACGCACAGCCCTCAGGGGAAATAACCGAGTAGGTGCTGTATTGCAGGATATTAATACGATCACCAACTCCAATGGCCAGCGCACCACCGGATCCGCCTTCACCGATCACAGTACAAATAATCGGAACGGGCAGTCTCGACATGTATTTCAGGTTGGAGGCAATGGCCTCGGACTGTCCCCGTTCCTCGGCGCCAACACCCGGATAGGCGCCGGGTGTGTCGATGAAGGTCAGCAAAGGAAGTTTGAATCGCTCCGCCATTTTCATCAGGCGCAATGCTTTGCGATATCCTTCCGGTCTTGGCATGCCGAAATTTCTGAAAACCTTGGCCTTGGTGTCCCGGCCTTTCTGCTGACCGATGACCATTACAGCGCGATCACGAAAGCGCGCCAGTCCGCCGACAATCGCGTGATCGTCAGCAAAGCTGCGGTCTCCATGCAGTTCATGAAATTCATCAAACAGGTAATCAACGTAATCGAGTGTATATGGCCTTAGTGGATGACGGCTTAGCTGGGATATCTGCCATGGTGACAGGTCCTTGAAGATACTCGTCAACTTTTGCCGCATCTTGGCCTGCAGACGTTGAATTTCTTCGTCCAGGTTCAGGGCATTATCGGAACCGACATTTCGTAGTTCATCGATTTTTGCCTGCAACTCGGCGATCGGTTGTTCGAAATCCAGATGTTTTGAATTCATGGCGTTCTTATATCACGAAGGTGAGCGGATTATAAACACAACTGGGCATTTAGTTTAGACCTTACAGTATATTTTCTGTAGAAAACGGCAAAGTCATTGGAAGGAGCCGGGGCGGGTAGTTACTGCCAGGACACGCCACAAGTACGTCCTGTAGGCTCGGGCGCGACATCCATGTC
>JBFFWN010000019.1:0-24592 GCA_041570235.1 Lysobacterales bacterium
CGCATTCACCCTGATCGAATTGGTCATCGTGGTGGCTGTTCTGACCATACTGATGATGCTGGCAGTTCCCAGTTATCGCCAATACGTGTTGCGGGTCCAACGGGGTGAGGCCGTCAACATGCTGCTGCAGGCAGCGATATGCCAGGAAAGGGTATATGCCCGATCAGGTGATTACGACACCGGTTCCTGCCTGGTCAACAATACACAGGACCATTACCAGTTGAGCTATCAACCGGCCAATACCCAAGGGCAGAACTTTGTGGCCATTGCCCGGCCCTTGGGCGCGCAGAAGGCAGACCGCTGTGGCAGCCTGTTACTGGATCAAAGTGGAAACCGGAACATCGATGCGGCGGGTACCAGCGTTACGAAATGCTGGAACGGACGTTAGCCCGCAGCTCAGGAAACCGTCCTGATACGCAATTGTTTGGGCAGGGCAAACTCCATGTGCTCTGACACACCCTGCATTTCTGTCACGCTGGTCGTGGTCATCCTGCCAAGGTGGTCGATGACACCTTTGACCAGGCTTTCCGGTGCCGAAGCGCCCGCGGTGACACCGATGCTGTTCGCGTTTTCCAACCATTCGGGCCGGATGTCTTTGGCGCCATCTATCAGGTAGGACGGAATTCCGCGCTTTTCAGCCAGTTCACGTAAACGGTTGGAGTTTGAACTGTTCACCGAGCCCACCACCAGCACCAGGTCTACCTTATCGGCCAATATTTTGACTGCGTCCTGACGGTTCTGGGTTGCGTAACATATATCGTCATGTTTTGGACCGACAATCGCTGGAAACTTCTTCTGCAAAGCCTGGATAACACCCTGGGTATCATCCACAGAAAGGGTTGTCTGGGTCACATAGGCCAGGTCTTCCGGGTAGTTGACCTCCAGGGTTTTCACGTCTTCAGGTGATTCCACCAGGTAAATTTTGTTATCACGGGGCGGTTCCTTGTACCACTGTCCCAGGGTGCCCTCAACTTCCGGGTGCCCCGCGTGCCCGATCAGCACGGCATCGCGCCCGGCTTTGCAGTGCCTCGCGACTTCCAGGTGCACCTTGGTCACCAACGGGCAGGTGGCATCGAATACCTTCAATCCGCGTTTTGAACCGGCCTTTCTTACATCCTGTGATACGCCATGAGCGCTGAAAATGACGGTGGCATTGTCCGGCACATCATCAAGCTGATCGACGAAAACCGCACCCAGACCGGCAAGGCGGTCGACCACAAAGCGGTTATGCACGACTTCATGGCGAACATAAATGGGCGCACCAAACAGTTCCAGCGCCCGTTCAACAATTTCAATCGCGCGGTCGACTCCTGCACAAAAACCACGTGGGTTGGCGAGTAGAATATCCATCAGCTATCAACCTTTTGCTTGCCGGCCAGGGACTGCAGCAAGGCATCCAGCAACAGCAGGATAACACCGCCGGTGATGGCTGAATCGGCCAGGTTAAAGGCCGGCCAGTGCCAGTCACGGTAATACACGTCGATAAAATCGACCACGTAACCGTTCATGATTCGATCGATCAGGTTTCCAACCGCACCGCCAATGATCAGGCCCAGCGCGGCGGCGGTAAGCTTTTCTTTGGCCTGCAAACGAAATAACCAGGTGATCAACACCACGGTCACAACCGCTGCCAGGATGGTAAACAACCAACGCTGCCAGCCGCCTGCGTCACTGAGAAAACTGAACGCCGCGCCGTAATTATGGGCGAGCGTCATATTCAGCCAGGATGTTACCTCCACCGGCCGGTATAGGCTCAGCGCTTCCGATGCCAGGCTCTTGGTCCACAGGTCCAGGGCAACAATGACGATGGACGCCAATAACCAGCCAATGGCCATAGCGGGGCTATAAGGTGAAGCGTTTGTTTGTGCTTGTGTTTGTGAATCAGGCAAGTCTACGCTCCTCGCCGCTTCCCGCAACGTTTTCAATACAGCGCCCGCACAACTCCGGATGCTCATCCGAGTGACCCACATCTTCACGCTGGTGCCAGCAACGAACACATTTCTGATGGGTGTTCTTTTCGATCCAGACGCGGTACCCGGCGGACTCATAACAATCATCCGGCGCGATCGCGTCAGCTGCTTCAACAGTGGCCTCGGACACGATCAGGATAAAGCGTAATTCATCACCCCATTTATGTAAAAATTCGCGGTTATGATCGTCCAGTGGCTGCACATGCACGGTGGCCTCCAGTGATCCGCGGATGACCTTGTCACGACGCAAAGGCTCAATCGCTTCATTCACAGTATTGATCAGCGTGATCGTTTCCTGCCAGAAATTCGAGTCATATACCTCGTCCTCAAAGGCGAATAAACCGTCATACCATTCGCTCATCAGGACGCTATCGTCTCTTTCTCCCGGCATCAGCGCCCAGATTTCTTCGGCCGTGTAGCTCAACACCGGCGCAATCCAGCGCACCAGTGCTTCGAGGATATGGTACATCGCGGTTTGTGCAGAACGGCGGGCGAGGCTGTCCCTGCCCGTGGTGTACAGGCGGTCTTTGAGCACATTCAGATACACCGCGCTCAACTCCAGGGCGCAATAGTTATTGATCTTTTGGTAGACCTGCATGAACTGGTAGTCATCATATGCCTGGCCGATTTCATTTTGCACCTGCAGGGCACGGTCAACAGCCCAGCGATCGAAGGGAAGCATCTGGTCAGCAGGCAGGGCCTCGAGAGGCTCGAACCCATCGAGATTACCCAACAGGAACCGCGCGGTGTTGCGAATACGCCGATAGGCATCGGAAACACGCTTCAGAATTTCATCAGAAACCGTCATTTCCTGGCGGTAATCAGCCGCCGCCACCCATAGCCTGAGTACATCTGCACCCAGCGTGCTCATCACCGATTGTGGTGCGATCACATTGCCCATCGACTTGGACATTTTCTTACCATCCGCATCCACCACAAAGCCGTGCGTCAGCACCTGCTTGTAGGGCGCCTCCGAATGCATGGCAACCGAGGTCAGCAGGGATGACTGGAACCAGCCACGGTGCTGGTCTGAACCTTCGAGATAAAGATCAGCAGGGCGGCGTAATTCCTCCCGTTCATCGAGGACACAACGGTGGCTGACGCCCGAATCAAACCAGACATCCAGGATATCCTTGATCTGCCTGTAGCTTGATTCATCCACGCCGAGTTGCTCGAAGATGTCCGCTTCGTACCAGCAGTCGATACCCTGCGCCTCGATCAAATCCGCCGCCTTATACATCAGGGCCTCGGTGTCGGGATGCAATTCCTCGGTTTCCCGATGAACGAAAAGCGTAATCGGTACGCCCCAGGTCCGTTGCCGGGAAATACACCAGTCGGGCCGGCCCTGGATCATTCCTGTGATGCGTTCCTCACCCCAGGAAGGCACCCAGCGGATATCCTTGATCACCTCGAGTGAACGCGCGCGCAAACCGGCTTTATCCATGTCGATAAACCATTGCGGCGTTACGCGAAAAGCTGTCGGTGTCTTGTGGCGCCAGCAATGCGGATAACTGTGCCTGAACGCCTCGTGTTTCAGTAACACGCCCCTGCTCTCCAGCAGTTCAACAATCTTCTCGTTGGCCGCCCAGACAAACTGCCCTTCAAACAACTCGGTGCCAGGCACGAACAGACCGTCTCCGCCTACCGGGCTGGTTACCGGAAGGTCGTAATTTTTGCCGACATGAAAATCCTCTTCACCATGACCGGGGGCAGTATGCACGGCGCCGGTTCCGGCCTCCGTGGTTACATGATCACCGAGGATGACAGGCACCTGGCGGGCATAAAACGGGTGATTGAGCACCTGGTTTTCCAGTGCAGCACCCCGGCAAATACCCAGCGTTTGTGTATCGGTCAAGCCGATCCGTTCAAGCACCTCTTTTTCCAGGTCGGCCGCCAGTACCAGCGCCAGGCTGCGCCCCTGCCACCGCCCCTTAACCAGCACATATTCGAGCTCTGCGTGCAGGGCCACGGCTTCATTGGCCGGCAAGGTCCACGGTGTTGTCGTCCAGATGGGGATACCGACCTCAAGGTCCGTTTCATCCGCACCAAAAGCACTGAGAATGGCTTGCGGATCAACGGCGCTGAAGAAAACATCAATGGCCGAAGACGTTTTGTCCTTGTACTCAATTTCAGCTTCCGCCAGTGCGGAACCGCAGTCAAAACACCAGTTGACCGGCTTTACACCCTGGTCGAGGTGCCCGCCCTCGATAATTTTTGCGAGCGCGCGGACCATATTGGCTTCATAGCTGAACTTGTTACTGGCATAGGGATCATCCCAGGTACCCAAGACGCCAAGGCGTTTAAAACCATCCCTTTGAATGGAAATCTGGCGGTCTGCGTACTCGCGGCATTTTTGCCTGAAAGTGCGCGCGTCAACTTTTCGCCCGACTTTCCCTACCTTCTTTTCAACCTGTAGTTCGATCGGCAAACCATGGCAATCCCAACCCGGCACGTACGGTGATTTAAAACCCGCCAACAGCCGTGATTTGATCACGATATCTTTCAGAATCTTGTTAACTGCATGACCAATATGAATGTCGCCGTTGGCGTACGGAGGCCCATCATGCAGGATAAACAGCGGCCGATCAGCCGTGTGTTCCTGAATGCGTTCGTACAGACCGCTCTCTTCCCATTGCTTTAGCATTTGGGGTTCGCGGTTGGCCAGGTTGGCTTTCATCGGGAAAGCCGTATTTGGCAAATTGATTGTGTCTTTATAATCCATGCTGTTTTTTGCTTATTCCGCTTATCGGTTTTCGGTTAATTCCAGGCAGGCTCTTGCCTGTTGTTCATCTTCTCGCATTTGCAAGACGAGGTCATCCATATCTTCAAAGTGCGTTTCATCCCGGAGCTTTTTGACAAACTCCACTTCGATCCTTTTGCCGTACAGATCGCCATCATAATCAAACACATGGGTTTCCAGCAAAATGCCTTCGCCGCCCACTGCCGGGCGTGTACCCAGGTTGACCACCGCATTATGCCAGCCACTGCCCTGCCAGCGGGCGCGAACGGCAAACACACCCAGCAAAGGACTCGGCAGGGCTGCAATGCGTACATTGGCCGTCGGAAAACCCAGTTTACGGCCCAGTTGCTGACCGCGAATTACCCTTCCCGACATACGATAGGGCCGCCCCAATAACCTCGTTGCACCCTCAAGGTCACCCTCGGCCAGGCACTGCCGAATATTGGTGCTCGAGACACGCTGGCCTTCGACATCCAGCATCGGAACGGCGGTGACATTAAAACCCAGCTCCCGGCCGGATTCGGTCAACGTATCAACATTACCCTCTCTGCCCTTGCCATAATGAAAATCCCGACCCACCACGACATCAGACGCCGCCAGTGTTTCAACCAGCACCTGCTGCACAAACTCATCGGCGGTTTTGGCGGCCAGCTTCCGGTTAAATCGCAAAAACCAGGCCAGGTCTATGTCTTCACTTTCAAAAAACTTCAGCTTTTGCCGAACCGACATTAACCTCGCCGGTGCCGATTCAGGCCTGAAAAAAGCCATCGGTAACGGTTCGAATGTCACCACCGCGACCGGACGTTTACCCTGTGCGAGCGATTTACACTGCCGGATCAAGGATTGGTGCCCCAGGTGAATGGCATCAAAGTTACCAATCGTCACCACTGAAGATGTCAGCAACTGCCGTCCCGGATTGTCCCTGATTACCCGCATATCAAAACTCGGCCGCAAAACAGCGGATTATAGCAGTCGCGCGCCGTTGGGCACGCATAATTACTGCAATCCCCCGTTATTTTGCCCCCCTGACGAGATCATGGGTTTTCAGGCCCAGGATCATGCTGGTAAAAATGTAGACAATGACGCCAAAAACGATGGTCAGACTGAGGTTCTTAACCCTGAGCATTGCTGTTGCATCCAGCCACCTCTGGGTATCGTGGGTCATGAACAACAATAATGCCGCCATGGCGGCGCAGGCAAGTATCACGGCGGCCCAGAGCCTGATCCAGCCTTTTTCCGGCATGTAGACACCGCGTTTTCTCAGGCCATGGTAAAGCAGGCCGGCATTCAGGTATGCGGCAGCGGAACTTGCCAACGCCAGTCCGGCATGCGGCCCCTCAAACCCCTTGAATAAAAGCAAACCGACAAAGATCAGGTTCAGGCCCATATTGGTCACCATGGCAGCAACCGCTATCTTGACCGGGGTCCTGGTATCCTGCCGGGCATAATAGCCGGGAGCCAGCACCTTGACGGAAATAAAGGCCGGCAAACCAATTGAATAGGCGATAAGGCTATAGGACGCCATGCGCACATCGTCGGGCATAAAGGCGTCATATTGAAAAAGGGTTATCAGGATGGGTGAAGACAAAATCACCAGGCCGACCGCAGCTGGAACGGTAATGATGACCGCCAGGCGCAATGCCCAGTCGATGGTGGCGGAAAATGCCTCTGTGCTTTCCAATGCATGTTTCTGCGAGAGGTTGGGAAGAATAACCGTCGCCAGGGCAATACCGAGAACGCCCAGGGGAAACTCCAGCAGCCGATCGGAATAGTACAGCCATGACACGCTGCCGGTCACCAGGAAGGTGGCAATGATACTGTCAACCAGCAGATTGACCTGCGCCACGGAGGAACCGAACAGCGTCGGGATCATCAGGCTCATGATACGACGCACACCGGAGTGCCTCCATCCCCAGCGCGGCCTTGGCATCAGGCCCAGTCGCATCAGGGCCGGAACCTGGATGAAGAGCTGCGCAAAACCCGCGGCCAGGACACCCCAGGCCAGTGCCGTAACCGGCACTTCCATATGCTGCGATAACAGGAGTGCCGCGCTAATCAGCGACAGGTTGAGCAATATTGGTGTTAATGCGGGCACCAGGAAGCGCTCAAAGGTATTTAAAATACCGCCCGCGAGCGCCGTCAGTGAAATCAGCATGATATAGGGGAAGGTGATTCTCAGCATACCTGCTGAAAGATCAAACTCGGGCCGGTCGTCCGCCAGCCACCCGGGTGCGAATATGGACAAAACCAGTGGCGCCGCAATAATACCCACCGATATCAAGACCAGCAGGATCGCCGCCAGTGTGCCGGTCACGTGATCAACCAGGTCACGCAATGCCTGCCTGTCCCCCTTGGCCTTGTACTCGGACAATACCGGCACAAATGCCAGGGAAAAGGAGCCCTCTGCAAACAGACGACGCATGAAATTGGGAATACGAAACGCCAGGAAAAAGGCATCGGTTTCACCGCTGGCGCCAAACATCTTCGCCAAAACCACATCCCGGACGAAACCCAGTATGCGCGATAGCACCGTGGCGCCGCCTACCGTGACGGTTGATTTGAGCAGTTTCATATCGCCGAAACCCGTAATTGCTGTTGATAACGGAAAATAATCATGCAAAATCCTGTTAAATGATTGACCCGGCGAAGAAAAGCTACGATACTACGCGGCTAGATTTTGAACCAGTATTTATGGAGATTTACCTTGGCTAACAGTTTATCAGCACGTAAGCGTGCACGTCAGGCTGAAAAGCATCGTTTACGCAATGCAAGTCAGCGCTCACGTGTCCGAACAACGATTAAGAGAGTTCTTTCAGCGATTGAAGCCGGCGATAAAGCCGCTGCTGAAGCCGCCTACAAGGCCGCTGTGCCCGCGATCGACCGCTCAGTGTCCAAGGGACTGATGCACGCCAACAAGGCGGCGCGTCATAAGTCACGTCTGAACAAACACGTTCGTAGTTTGTAATTCAGCTGTCTGGTCTCCTCGTGCAGACCGCCCCATGCGGGTCGGCCTCATGTCGATCGGATTAGCGACAGAATACTAAAAAGCCCCGGCAATATCGGGGCTTTTTTGTGTTCATATTGTGCAACATAAAGCATTTTAAGCATCAGCGCCCGGGGGTTGCTCCCAGGTTTTTTGCTGTTCGGCTTCCAGTTCCCTGATCTCAACAAGCGCACGGTTGATGGCCTGCATCAATTCATCGGTTCCACTGCGCGTTACCGATGAAATCATGAACCACGGAGCCTGCCAGTTGAGCTCTTTCAATACCCGCTCAACAATGGCTTTCGCCTCCGAGGCTTCAAGCACATCTGATTTGGTAAATACCAGCCAGCGGGTTTTGGCGGCAAGGCTTTCATCATAATTGATCAGTTCGCGCTCGAGTTTACGAACCGCATCCTCCGGAGACATTTCATCAGCAGGCGCAAGTTCGACCAGGTGCAACAGCAACCTCGTCCTGTTGAGATGTTTCAAAAACTGCACACCCAGCCCGGCGCCATCTGCCGCACCTTCGATCAAACCCGGGATATCGGCAATGACAAAACTGCTGTCTATGCCAATTCTGACGACGCCGAGATTGGGATACAGGGTGGTAAACGGATAGTCGGCCACCTTGGGGCGTGCCGATGAAACCGTGCTGATCAGCGTTGATTTGCCCGCATTGGGAAACCCCAGCAAACCGATATCAGCCAACACTTTCATTTCGAGATGCAATTGAATCTCTTCGCCCGCCTCACCGGGTGTGCACTTACGCGGCGCGCGGTTGGTCGAGCTTTTGAAATGCACATTGCCCAGGCCGCCCCGGCCGCCACGTGCAACCAGCAGATGTTGCCCGTGCTCTGTCACATCACCGAGAACAACCCCGCTTTCCTCGTCCGTGACAACCGTGCCCAGCGGCACGCGGATATAGATGTCCTGGCCTTTTTTACCATACCGCTCCTGGCCCTTGCCCTGAACACCATTCTCGGCCTTATAGCGGCGGCGGTGACGAAAATCCACCAGCGTGTTCAGCCCTGAATCACCCTCAAGGTATACACTTCCACCGTCCCCACCATCACCACCATCGGGTCCGCCAAACGGGATATATTTCTCCCTGCGAAATGACGCCGAGCCATTACCGCCCTTGCCGGCAGTAATATGTATGGATGCTTCATCAACAAATTTCATAGTTGGTTCGTCCTGTGCGATTTAAATGATACACCCTGCGGCAGATCATGTGTCTTTGTGCCATGCATAAAAAACCCTGCCGAAGCAGGGTTCTTCAGATTCTGTCGAATGCTGCGATCAGGCGTCTGCCGTCTCCACGCTGACAAAACGACGCTTTGGCAAGCCACGCTTCTGAAACTTGACCTTGCCTTCCGCCAATGCGAACAAAGTGTGGTCACGACCGATGCCTACGTTCTCACCCGCGTGAAACTGGGTGCCGCGCTGACGGACAATGATGTTACCTGCCAGGACATTTTCGCCGCCAAAACACTTCACACCAAGATACTTGGGATTGGAATCGCGACCATTGCGCGTACTACCACCTGCTTTTTTATGTGCCATGAGTCAATTCCTCTCTGTTAATCTTCGCTTTTCGCTTCAGCTTCTACCTTGGCGGGCTTTTCAACCTTCGCTTTGGCAGCCTTCTTCTTAGGTGCTGAGGCAGCAATTCCTGTGATTTCGATCTTGGTGAAATCCTGCCTGTGGCCCATACGCTTCATATGGTGCTTACGGCGTTTGAATTTCAGGATCTTGATTTTGTCCCCACGACCGTGTTCAACAACCGTGGCTGTAACCTTGCCGCCTTCGAGGTAAGGGGTTCCGATTTTGACATCTTCACCTTCACCTACCATCAGCACCTGGTCCAGTTCAACGGTGGCGCCTTTTTCAGCGTCAAGCTTTTCAATTTTTAATACATCTCCAGCGACAGCACGATATTGCTTGCCACCGGTTGCGAATACTGCGTACATGGTTAAACGCTCCGAGTTGGAAGAGCCCTACAAAAGGGCGAGAATATTAGCGGTTTTATTCGGGTGGGTCAACCTTTGTAAGCATTAAATATGTAAAGTACTTCACATCAATACCGGAATCGACGGCACACGGACCAATCCAATGACCGACGCTGATTATACGCGCTTTGAAACCGCCAGGCATTCCTTTATCAACAATAATCGATGAAGCAAATTCAACGATACCTTGGGTCTCAATTAAGTCAGCCCCCTAAGTAAAGGGTGACAACGTCTAACAGAGACCATTAATCCAGGCTCATCAAACTAACTGACAAACCGTCGGGGCTTCCAGAATCAATAACCTCAAGCCGGGATGCAGGTACTGCTCCCCGGAACCGTACAAAACACGATGTTTTGGACGCGCCCCCATGGACGGGTTCACGGCATGTTCCGGGGAGCAGTACCTGTAGCGCGGCGGTCGCTCGCACTATTCCGGTCGAAGCTATTTCCCAAGGAAGCAGTACCTGCAGCGCGACGCACGCTCGCACTATTTGCTTCGAAGCCATTCAATAAAGTCTTCTTTTAAGGAAAAATTGTGCGTCTGGAAACCCCGGATGGCGTTACGCACTTTCAGGACGACGACGTACGTTTTGCCCCCGGAATGTATAGCATCCCTTTTAAAGCCAATTCAGGGTATAGTAGGTGGTTTCGAATCGTTCCGGCACATTTAATGAAAACCATCAAAATACGCGGCGCCCGCACACACAACCTTGCCAATATCGACCTCGATCTGCCAAGGGACAAACTGATCGTGGTGACGGGACTTTCCGGCTCGGGCAAATCATCCCTGGCTTTCGATACCATCTACGCCGAAGGCCAGCGTCGTTACGTGGAGTCACTTTCCGCTTATGCCCGCCAGTTCCTGTCGGTCATGGAAAAGCCGGACATCGACCACATCGAGGGTTTATCACCCGCCATATCGATTGAACAGAAGTCGACATCGCATAACCCGCGGTCCACTGTTGGCACAATTACCGAAATTTACGACTACCTGCGGCTTTTATGGGCGCGAGTGGGTACGCCATGCTGCCCCGATCACGGGCAGCCATTGGAGGCCCAGACCATCAGCCAGATGGTCGACCAGGTCATGGAGTTGCCCGAGGGCACCCGCATGATGTTGATGGCGCCCGTTGTGCGGGACCGCAAGGGCGAGCATGCCCAGTTGTTTGATGAGTTGAGGGCACAGGGCTATGTCCGTGTGCGTGTTGATGGCAGCGTCTACCCCATTGACGATGTGCCGGAACTCGAATTGCGCAAGAAACATACCATCGAAGTGGTGATCGACCGCTTTAAAGTACGCGCTGATCTGAAACAACGCCTGGCGGAGTCTTTTGAAACCGCCCTGATATTGTCCGACGGTCTTGCCCTGCTCTCTCCCCTGGATGACAGCGACGAGGCCCCTGAGAAACTGCTGAGTTCCCGCTACTCCTGTGTCCATTGTGATTACAGCCTGCAGGAAGTGGAACCGCGGATGTTCTCCTTTAACAACCCGAACGGCGCCTGCCCCGATTGCGACGGGCTGGGCGTGGCGCAGTTTTTTGATCCTGACCGGGTCGTCAGCAGCCCGCATGTCAGCCTCGCCGGAGGCGCGGTACGCGGCTGGGACAGGCGCAACGCCTATTATTTTCAGATTATCAAGGCGCTGTCCTCACATTACGGCTTTGATATTGACACGCCATTTGACGAGCTTTCGAAAAAGCACCGCGACATTATCCTTTATGGCAGTGGTGATGAAGTTATCGAATTCACCTATTTTGGTGAACGCGGCACGCAAAAACGCCGCCATCCGTTTGCCGGCGTCATTCCGAATCTCGAAAAACGCTTCCGCGAAACCGATGCGCGCATCGTTCGCGAGGAACTCTCCAAGTATATTTCGCAGAAACCCTGTACGACCTGCCACGGTCAGCGGCTGAACAAACAGGCCCGCAATGTATTTGTTGCCGACACCAATCTGCCGACCGTCACGGGCTGGCCAATTTTAAGGTGCCTGACTTTCTTCGATCAGTTGGCGCTTGGTGGTCGCAAGGCCGAAATCGCGGAGAAAATCGTCAAGGAAGTCCATCAGCGGTTGCAGTTCCTGGTGAACGTAGGCCTTGATTACCTGACCCTTGATCGCAAGGCGGGCACTTTATCCGGTGGTGAAGCGCAGCGCATCCGCCTAGCCAGTCAGATTGGCGCAGGCCTGGTGGGTGTCATGTATATCCTCGATGAACCTTCAATCGGCCTGCATCAGCGGGATAATGAACGCCTGCTATCCACGCTGATCCGCCTGCGTGACATTGGCAACACCGTCATCGTTGTAGAGCATGATGAAGAGGCCATCCGCATGGCCGACCACGTCGTCGATATGGGTCCGGGGGCCGGCGTGCACGGCGGTGAAGTCGTGTTTACGGGCAAACCCGAAGACCTGGTCACGTGCGATGCAACGCTGACCGGCAAATACCTGTCCGGCAAAATGGAGATTGAAATACCGGCAAAACGGACAAGCGCTGACCCGCAGCGCGTTTTCAGACTGATCGGCGCAAGGGGCAACAACCTCAAGAACGTCACGCTGGAAATTCCCGCCGGCCTGTTCACCTGCATCACCGGCGTTTCGGGTTCGGGTAAATCCACACTGATCAATGACACATTACATCGCCTGGCCGCGCAGCAACTGTACGACTCGAGCGCGCTCCCGGCACCCTATGACAAGGTTGAAAACCTCCACCTTTTTGACAAGGTGGTCGATATAGACCAGTCACCGATCGGCCGCACACCGCGCTCAAACCCGGCCACTTACACGGGCTTGTTTACCCCCATTCGCGAGTTGTTCGCCGGCACCGAGGAGGCACGTTCACGTGGCTACAAACCGGGGCGTTTCAGCTTTAACGTCAAGGGCGGGCGCTGTGAAGCCTGCCAGGGTGATGGCCTGATCCGGGTCGAAATGCATTTCCTTCCCGACATATACGTGCCCTGTGATGTCTGCCACGGCAAACGTTACAACCGTGAGTCACTGGGAGTGCATTACAAGGGCAAGAACATTCACGAAGTCCTGGAGCTGACCGTGGAGGATGCACTTGAGTTTTTCGCGCCGG
Source organism: Lysobacterales bacterium (assembly GCA_041570235.1). Classification (GTDB taxonomy): domain Bacteria; phylum Pseudomonadota; class Gammaproteobacteria; order Xanthomonadales; family SZUA-36; genus SZUA-36. Next base: position 12,777 of record JBFFWN010000019.1, read on the forward strand.
TACCGGTGGTGGCAAGAAAGCTGCAAACCCTGATGGATGTGGGCCTTTCATATATCACGCTTGGCCAAAGCGCCACGACACTCTCGGGTGGTGAGGCGCAACGCATCAAGCTGGCCAAGGAATTGTCGAAACGAGATACCGGGCAAACCCTGTATATACTCGATGAACCGACCACCGGTTTGCATTTTCATGATATTCGCCAGTTGTTGCACGTACTGCACCGGCTGCGTGATCACGGCAATACCATGGTGGTCATTGAGCACAACCTGGATGTGATCAAAACCGCTGACTGGGTCATTGACCTGGGACCGGAGGGCGGCGACAGGGGTGGCGAGATCATTGCAACCGGAACACCGGAACAGCTGGCTGGCGTGAAAGAATCCCATACCGGCTTATTTTTAGCCAAGCTGTTTGAGCGGCACGAGCAGATTATCAAAAAGGCCGGCTAAAGCGCCCATACCCCGGGTCCCGACGGCCTTAAATCTTAAAGCTCAAACCGGCAACATCGGTGCCGGTTTGAGCAAACAACCATTATTCAGTAGCCGTAAGGTGACCGGTAAATGATCACTGCCTGGCCCTCCGGAAAACCGAATCGCAAATCCAATCCATGCCCCGGAACAACATAGGCCGGGGAATAAGCAGCGCCCCGATAATGTGCCTGGTGCCGGCAATCGTGTTTCCTGCGCTTGTGCTTGTGCTTGTGCTTGTGATGATGCCGATGCTGCTTGAAGTGATAATCACCATGGTGAAGTTGGTGGTGACTTTTACGCGGCCCGGCTTGCGCTGAGCAACTGAACAGCAAAGCTGTGAATAGTAAAATGGTTAATGTCTTCAGTGTCATGATAAAGCTCCTTTGGTCTGACTCAGGTGGAATTTTGAGACAGTGGTGCTGAATTGATACTGAATGACCTTCTTAAAATGATTTTCTTAGGGTGATTTTCTTAGGGTGATTTTCTTAGGGTGATTTTCTTAGGGTGCAACGGGCCTTGATGGGTCCTGGATCCATTCGCTCCATGAGCCCGCATACAGTTTGCCGCCCCCGATACCCGCCAACTCCGCAGCAAACAGGTTGTGGCAGGCGGTTACGCCGGAACCACACATATGCACCAGGTTTGAGGAACCGCTTTCTGCCGTCAAAACTGACAAACCGTCACGAAGTTCTCTCGCCGTTTTGAACAGGCCCCGGGAATCAAGGTTTAACTGGAAAGGATAGTTAACCGCACCTGGTATATGGCCGGCAATCCGGTCAAGGGGCTCAACCTCTCCTGCGAAGCGCTCAGGCGCACGGGCATCCGCCAGCACGATGCTGCCCTGTTTCAACCCTTCTGCTACCTGGCCTGCAGTCATTAGCAACTCCGGATGTTCATGCAGTTTGACCGGCCGGGCGCCCTTGACAATGAGTTTTCCGCTTTCAAGGCGGTAACCGGCATCCTGCCAGGCGGGAAACCCCCCATCCAGCATGGCAGCGCAATCGTGGCCGAAGTATCGCATCAGCCACCACAACCTGCCGGCCATCGCACCTGACATATTGTCGTAAACCACCAGTGTCTTTCCCGGTTCCCATCCCAGGCGCGCCAGGAAAGCCGAAAACGCACTGGCGGAGGGCAAGGGATGACGGCCGCTTGAGCTCGTGAGCGGGCCGGAAAGATCATTGTCCAGGTGTGCGTAACGTGCGCCGGGGATATGTGATTCGAGCCAGGCCCGGTAACCGGCATCCGGTTGATCCAGCGCGAAACGGCAATCGACCACGATTAATGTGTCATCACCGATTGCGTCGTTGAGTTGCTGTACCGACCAGAGCAACTTTCGACTCATGACGTGCTGTCCTTGCCGTTTTTAAGGTGGCCGTTTTTAAGACGGCCGCTTTTAAGACGACTGCCAAAATTATCCAATATGGCCGCTGTAATACCCCAGATTCTGTGACCCTTCCAAACCAATGAGGGCACCAGGACCTTCCGTCCTTCATGCTCCATTTCCTCAAGGGTATAGCTATTCCTGTCAACCGCCAGCTCCAGTGGCACGGTAAACACATCGGCAACTTCACGGTGATCAGGCCGCCATACAAAAGTAGAACGCACGAGTCCGACAACGGGTAAAACCCGGTAATCCGAAATCGTATCAACGCGATCCAGAAAACCAAGTGGGGATACCTGCGAAAAATCCAGGCCGATTTCTTCCTGTGCTTCACGCAGTGCCGTGGAAATGGCGGAGCGGTCCGTTTCGTCAACCGCACCCCCGGGGAAACTGACCTGGCCGGGATGCTGCACAAGGGTTTCAGCTCTTACGGTCAGTACAATTTCCGGCTCGGGTTTATCGAGCACCGGAACAAGCACGGCCGCGGTCCGGTTGGGACGTGACATATCACCGGTTTCGGACATTTGACGCAAAACCCTGAGTTTCAGTGCTGAGACACCATCATCGAACGGTGAAACGGCGTTCATCAGGGTCTTGTAGAATTCGTTACTCATATACGGATATGGTACTTGGAGAGAGGCCAGTTTTATATGTTTTTTGACGCTCCGAAGACCCATACCGGGCTCGGAATCATACGAACTGGATTAGTGCGGGCAAAAAAAAAGCCGGGCGGTTTTCACCGCCCGGCCTTGTCGATCTGCTAGTTGAGTACTTCAACCAGTTTCAAATCAAACATCAACGCTTCGTTCGGGCCAACCGGAGGGTTGCCACGAGCGCCGAATGCCAGTTCTGGTGGAACGAAAATCTGCCAGGTTGAACCGGCTTTCATCAGCGGCAGAACTTCCTGCCAGCCTTTCAGAACCGCATTAACGGTAAATTCTTCAGGTGTTCCACGAGCAAAGGAACTGTCAAACTCGCGACCGTCCATTTTTGAACCGCGGTAATGCACGGTAACCTTGCTCTCCAACCCGGGACGTTTGCCCGCGCCTTCTTCGATGATACGATACTGAACACCACTAGGCAGCACAACGATACCGGTCTTGGACTTGTTGGCCTCAAGAAATGCCTCGCTGGCTTTCTGGTTTTCTTCAGACAAAATCCGGAATTGCTCCACCTGTTCGGCACGGACCTTTTCCTGTAACTCTGTCAGTAAAAGACGCATTTCTTCAGGTGTCACCTGCGGGTCTTTTTCGGCAACCACGTCACGGATAGCGGCAATCAGTGATTCAACATCAAACTCGGTACTGCGTCTTGCGATGTCTGCACCAATGTCCCAACCAACGGCATAGCTGAGTTTACCTTTATCGGTATTTACGTCCTGAGCCAGGACAGTGCTGGAAACCAGCATGAATAAAACTGTAAGCGCGAGTCTGGATCGCATTGATTATTCCTCCAGAGAATTTCTGTTTACCGGCCCATTGCCAGCACTAAAGGGGGGCTATTCTACATGAGCAGCCTTGGATATGTCATGCCCAATCAATCAACTATTTTTGAATTGGCAGCCAGATAGACTGCAGAAAGCTTTTCAAGTTCAGCCATCAGTTGGTAAATTTAACCATATCATTGTGACCTTTTGGCTAATGAACTCTATCTGACTACTTTATAGCCCTTGTTATCAATGGCTTATGTAACCATTAATTTTTGGCACATTACATGCATACTAATAGATACAGAATTTGAATGCAGGAGCATGAACCAATGAGTATCTTTTCCAGATTCACCGATATTATTAATGCAAATATCAATTCTTTGCTAGAAAAGGCTGAAGATCCCGAAAAAATTATCCGCTTAATGATCCAGGAAATGGAGGATACGTTGGTGGAAATTCGCTCTGCAGCAGCCAAATGTATTGCAGACCGGAAAGAACAACGTCGTTATGCGGAATTTCTTGAGCGTGAAAAAGAGGGTTGGGCCAGGCGCGCAGAACTGGCAGTACGCCAGGGACGTGAGGACCTTGCCAGGGCGGCGCTGGCTGAAAAACAGGCATTGAATGACGAGATTGATCAAACCGCGCATGAAACGAAAATGCTTGATGAACAGTTGGAAAAGTTCAACTCCGACATCACGCAGTTGCAAAGCAAACTAAGCGATGCAAAAACACGTCAGCGCAGCATTGTCATCCGTCACAAAACCGCAACCACGCAACTGGCGGCGCGCAAACATATCCATGATGACAAGATCGACGAGATGCTGTTCCGCTTTGAGAATGCCGAGCAGCGTATCGACCGGGTCGAAGCACAGGGTGAATCACTTGACATGGGCCGGCGCAAGGGTCTGGCGGAAGAAATCGAGGCGCTTGAAGGTGATGACCGGGTTGAAGACGAACTTGCAGCCTTGAAAGCCAGGGTCAACAAGGCCGACAGCGCTGATTCAGTCAAGGAGGAGAAATAAAATGAATGACGTTCTTCCTATTCTCCTGGTCACCATCTGTTTACCCTTGTGGATAATATTTCACTACACATTCAAGATGAAGACCGCCAAGGGGTTGACTCCCAAAGATGAGAAGATGCTGACCGAGATTTGGGAATCCACGAAAAAGATGGAGGATCGAATTCAGACGCTGGAGAGAATTCTCGATATCGAGTCACCGACATGGAGACAGCGCCATGAGTGATCTGTACGAACGCAGGAATCCACACAGGCTTTACCGGGACAAGGATAACGCCATACTGGCCGGTGTATGTGCCGGGGTAGCAGGTTATTTCGGTCTCAACCGCAAGGGTCTCAGGCTGGTAGTTGCAGTTTGCACAATATTCTTCTTCCCGTTTGTGGTTCCGGCTTACGTCATCCTGTGGTTACTTCTGCCGGTAAAACCGCGTAATTTGTACAAGGACGAAACCCAGGAGAAATTCTGGCGTGATGTCAGCATGGCTCCTTCCGATGTATTCGGTAACCTCAGTCACCGTTTCCGGGAACTGGATTTACGTCTGCAGAAGATGGAAGCCTATATCACTTCAAAAGAGTTTGAGATGGATCGCGAACTGGGAAGACATTCCCGGTAAAAACGGGCCAAGGGACAGACCCCTCCAAGCTGCAGGGGTCTGGTTAAACCCATCAATGATTACCGGCCTGAAAATCCCTTATACGAGCCTTCCGTAGATATCCTCAAATCGTTCGATATCATCTTCACCGAAGTAATTTCCGGTCTGAACCTCAATCAGGTGTATATCTTCATCACCCGGGTTTTCCAGGCGATGCAGGGTGTTGACCGGCACATAGGTCGATTGATTCGCCGTCAACAAAAACTCTTCATCACCCAACCTCACCTTCGCGGTGCCCTTGATCACGGTCCAGTGCTCCGACCTTCTATGATGACGCTGCAGGGAAAGGACCTGCCCGGGTTTCACCACCAGGCGTTTGACCTTGCAATCAACGGCATCCTCCAGGATCGTATAACTGCCCCAGGGCCGGTGCACGGTTTTGTGAAAGTCCACGGCCTCGTGTTCAAGTTTTGTCAACTGGGCAACCACTTCCTTCACATCCTGGGCCTGGTGCCGGTCCGCGACCAGTACCGCATCACCGGTATCCACAATAACAAGATCGCTGACGCCTACCGTTGCAACCACCCGGCCGCTGCTTTGCACGAAGCAGTTTTTTGACCCCACCATGATGGCCTTGCCCCGGATACTGTTGCCCGCAGCGTCCTGTTCGTATAACTCACTGATCGCCTTCCACGAGCCGATATCACTCCAGCCGAAATCGCTGACCACAACGGCTGTGTTCTCCGCGTGCTCCATAACGGCGTAATCGATCGATATGGATGGACAGTCCTTGAACAGTTCCATAGGAAGCTCGATCGGTGAAGCCGTCCTGACGGTCGCTTCCCAGACCCGCGCCGCCGCTTCATAAACATCCGGGGCGTGGCGTTGCAGCGACTCGAGGAATGTTTTTGCCTGGAAACAGAACATGCCTGAGTTCCAATGATATTCGCCGGAATCCAGGTAGTGGATAGCTGTTGCCTCATCCGGCTTTTCGACAAACTCCGCCACCTTGAAGCCGCCATTGCTCGTCAGGGCCTCACCCTGGCGGATGTAACCAAAACCGGTTTCGGCATGGGTAGGGAAAATTCCGAAAGTTACCAGCAAGCCCTGCTCCGAAAGTGAGTGCGCTTCCCTCACCGAACGTTCAAACCCCTGTAAATCTGCAATCAGGTGATCGGCGGGCATCACCAGTAAGGACGCTTCCTCCCCGGCGGTATCGCGCACACTCATGGCCGCCAGTGCAATCGCGGGTGCGGTATTTCGGCCCATCGGTTCCAACAGGAACTGCTCACCCGAGGCCGACCATTCCATACCCGCATAAAGGTCGCGGGTATAAAAATAATAATCCCGGCTGGTGACGGTCATGATTGGTGCGCCATTTGCGACCAGCCTGGCCCGGGCCAGGGTTTTCTCCGCCAGCGTTTCCCCATCGAGCAGTTCCATGAACGGTTTAGGGTGTGCGCGCCGGGAAACGGGCCACAGACGGGTACCTGCACCACCTGAAAGTATCACCGGAATCAATGTGTCTTTTGCTTGCTTTGTGCTCATTGAGAGCGCTCCCTGGAAAGCTCATCCATTACAATGCTTAAGGACTGATCGAATGAAGCTGGCTGAATATTGAAAACCCGCTGAATCCTGTCGGTGTTTAACACTGACCAGTTGGGGCGGGTGGCCGCTTGTGGAAACTCCGAACCGGGTATGGCCGCCAACGCCGGCATAAGGTCCAGCAAGCCCTTACTGACGGCTTGTTTGAAAATTTCAGCAGCAAACTCATACCAGCTCAGTGACCGGTCATCACAATAGTGGAACACGCCATTGAAGTCCTTCCGGCTGGCTGTCTGCCACTGATCGATAAGTAAATCGCTCGCCCGCGCCAGGCTACCCGCCCATGTCGGACAGCCCCGCTGGTCATCCACCACCTTAAGCGCAACACCCTTAAGGGCCAGGTTTAACATGCTCAAAACAAAGTTTTTGCCATGAGAACTGTAAACCCACGATGTCCTCAGTATTGAATGCCGGCAGCCGCTGCCTGTGATGGCATTTTCGCCACCCAGTTTGCTTTCACCATACACATTCTGGGGCGCCGCTGGCTGGGTCTCCCGGTAGGGAATGGAACCTTTTCCGTCAAAAACATAATCGGTGGAATAATGGATCAACAAGGCATCGTATTTTTTAGCCCAGTGCGCGAGTTGACCGGGAAACTCCGAGTTAACGGCAAATGAAATTTCCGGTTCGGTTTCGGCCTGGTCGACATCAGTATAGGCGGCTGCATTAACAATCAAATCGGGCTGCACATCATCCAGAACCCGGTCAACCGCAACACGATCTGTCACATCCAGCGACAGCCAGTGCGGAGCATCATGACGCGGGAGAGAGCGGTCGGTGGTATACAGACGGCCTTTTCCGGACAGCAAGGGAATCAGCTCTGTCCCGAGTTGCCCCGAAGCTCCGGTCAAAAGAATTTTCATGTCAGGCTTACAGGCAAAAGCTTCTTCGGCAGATCCCGCAGACAAGGCGCCTGTGAGTCTTTTGCGGAAATCGATGAGGGCTCGCAGGGCCATTTGATAGCTATGTCCGGATCGTTCCAGGCCACAGAAACCTCGTATTCCGGCGCATATTCCGTGGTGCAGTGATAATGGAACAAGGCGCTGTCGCTCAATACGATAAAGCCGTGTGCAAAACCTTCCGGCACGTACATTTGCCTGTGGTTGGCCGCGCTCAACTCCACGCCCGCCCACTGACCGAACTGAGGGGAAGTGGGCCTGACATCCACGGCGACATCAAAAATCCGGCCCTCCAGCACAGAGACCAGTTTGCCCTGGGGCTGCCTGTATTGGTAATGAAGCCCGCGCAGCACGCCTTTTGCGGAGCGCGAAATGTTGGCCTGGGAAAATTGTGTTGGCAGGCCATGCCGGCCATAACTGCTGGCCTTCCAGCTTTCCTTGAAAAATCCCCGCTCGTCTCCGAACACTTGCGGTTCGATAATCACGACACCGGCAAGGCCGGTTTCAATAACCTTCAATCGTCCGGCCCCCGCTCCAGCAGTTGAACAAGATATTCACCATAACCGCTATTGCGCAAGGGCTCTGCCAGTTCCATCACCCTTTCACGGCTTATCCAGCCTTGCAGAAAAGCAATTTCTTCCGGGCAGGCCACTTTCAAGCCCTGGCGTGTTTCAATGGTTTCGATAAAACTCGAGGCCTGTTGCAATGATTCATGTGTACCCGTATCCAGCCAGGCATAACCACGTCCGAGCTTCTCCAGTCGTAAACTGCCATCTTCGAGGTAGCGACGGTTCAGATCGGTAATTTCGAGCTCACCGCGGGGTGATGGTTTCAGGTTTCGGGCAAACTCGCTGGCCCGTTCATCATAGAAATACAACCCGGTCACCGCGTAGTTTGAGCGCGGTTTTGCAGGTTTTTCTTCCAGGCTGATGACACGCGTGCCATCTGCAAATTCAACCACGCCATAACGCTCCGGATCGCGCACCCAGTAACCGAAAACCGTGCCTCCTTCGATTCTTTTTGTGCAGCGGCCCAGGAGTTTCTGCAAACCGCCTCCATGAAAGATATTGTCACCCAGGATCAGACAGGATGGGCTGCCATCGAGAAACTCTTCACCGATAATAAATGCCTGCGCAAGACCATCGGGGTTTTCCTGGACCGCGAAGGAGATCTCAATCCCCCACTGGCTTCCATCACCCAGCAATTGCCGGAAAAGCGTTTGCTCGTGAGGGGTGGTTATCACCAGGATTTCCCGGATACCCGCCTGCATCAGCGTGGACAGCGGATAATAGATCATCGGTTTGTCATACACCGGAAGCAGCTGTTTACTGATCACACGCGTGATCGGGTACAAACGCGTACCACTGCCGCCAGCAAGGATAATGCCTTTTCTACTCTTTGCCATCGATTGAGTCACCGTCAACTGAAAAAATCGTGCCGGCTTGCTACCCCTTGCATTAGCAATACCGGGTACCGAGAGACCTTAAGCAAACAGGTCAGCGCTCAGAAAGGGATATCATCATCCGCAAAATCACTGTCGCCCATCGGCTCTGGCTGCGATTGCTGCGGTTGCTGCCCTTGCGATTGACTGCGGAACCCTCCGCCGCCCTGCGAGGCCCGTGGTGCGCCTTCGTCACCTCTTGAACCCAGCATCTGCATTTCGTTGGCAACAATTTCGGTGGTATAGCGATCCTGGCCGTTCTGATCCTGCCATTTTCGGGTTTGAAGTTTGCCCTCGATATACACCTGTGAACCTTTGCGCAGATATTCGCCGGCGATTTCCGCCAGCCTTCTGAAGAACACCACCCGGTGCCACTCGGTTTTTTCCTGCTTTTCGCCGGTTTGTTTGTCACTCCAGCTCTCTGATGTTGCAATGGTTACATTGGTGACCGCTGCACCGCTGGCGGTATATTTAACCTCCGGGTCTCTGCCCAGATTGCCCACCAAAATCACTTTATTCACGCCTCGTGCCATCTAGCTTCTCCTGCTTTGCGAAGCCTTGCTTCGCTGTTCAAATTGAGACCACAAAGTGTAGCATATAATCCCGTCATGGCTGCTTGACCTTATTGACAGATTTCAACCACACCAGCATGGCCACTGCCCATAACGAGCACAACATACCTGCAACACTCAGGGTCACCACGTCACCGCTATTACCCAGTAACCAACCACCACCAAGTCCACCTGCAAATGCCCCCAAAAACTGGAAGGTGGTATATAAACCCATTTTTTGACCCCGACCCGATGTTCCGGTCATCTGGCTGACCACTGAGGGCATGGCAGCCTCCAACAGGTTGAACGCCAGGAAAAAGGCCATGGCAAAAATACCTATCGTCATCAATGAACCGCCCAGGGAAATCGATCCCAGCGCGACACCCAGCAACAGAAATGCAACCGGCATAGCCTGTTTTTCACGATTTTTTGCTGTTATACGCCTCAATACCGGGAACACCAGGATGATCGAGCCCACCATGGAAGGCACATAAATACGCCAATGGTGTTCCAGCTCAAAGCCAAACTGGCTGACCAGCATGCCGGGTAAAACAACAAATAAAAGAGTCATCACGGCATGCAGCAAGAATACAGAAAGCGCAAACAGCCAGACAGCGGCAGATGGCGCTGTTTCCTGTAGGACTTCTTCCTTTTCCACCTTTACGGCTGGCAGGGTCAACACCAGCAACATACCCAGCACACCCAGCACCGCTGTCAACCAGAAAAGACCATCAAGGCCAAGCAAGGTGGATAAAGGCACCGATATCATCATGGATAACAGGAACGATGCACCGATGCCCATACCGATGATGGCCATGATCACACTGCGGTGTTGCACACGTGTGTGGTCCGCTGCAAACGCCAGTGCCACACCGGCGATCGCCCCGCAGCCCTGCAGGGCGCGACCGGCAATCAGCCATTCGATTGACTGGGCAGTGGCCGCAACCACACCGCCCGATGCAAACAGTGCAAGACCCACCATCATTACGGCCCGCCGGCCAAAGCGATCTGATAACTTGCCGAATGGCTGCTGTAACAGCGCCTGTGTCAGGCCATAAATGCCAACTGCCAAACCCGCCTTGGCAGGGCTGAAACCCGGCATATCCTCCGCCAGCAACATAAATACCGGCAAAATCATAAATAGGCCGAGCATGCGAAATGAGATGACGGCCGCAAGTGTCAGACCGGTACGCAGTTCAGCTTTATCCAATTGAGCAAACAAATGAGAAATCCTTATAAAATCGGTGCGAGCGATTGAAGACAGCCTTGCAAAGACCACCTACAGTTCGCTAGTGTTGCAAATGGCTGCACAGTATAGGGTGCAATCGTTAATAATTCATGGGAATTGTGATGAGCGGAACACAATCATTTATAATCGCCAAAAAATATGAGTAAAACCATGATTCCAAACACCCAATCAGACGCCAGTGAACCACTTTCGCCGCTGGCGGACGTTTTTTCGCTTAGTGCGCCTGATATGGCAAAGGTCAACGGCTGTATACGCGACAGCTTGCAGTCAGAAGTCGTGCTGATCAACCAGATCGCCAATTACATCGTCTCCAGTGGAGGCAAGCGTTTGCGTCCAATGCTACTGACCCTGAGCGCGCATGCCTGTGACTACGAGGGTGAAAACCATATACCACTGGCCGCCATCATTGAGTTCATCCATACCGCCACCCTATTGCACGATGATGTTGTGGACGAGTCTGAGCTGCGCCGTGGCCAACAGAGCGCGCATGCCGTTTGGGGTAATGCCGCGAGTGTCCTGGTTGGAGATTTTTTGTACTCGCGCAGCTTTCAGATGATGGTTGGGCTGGATTCGATGCGGATCATGGAGGTGCTTGCAGAAACAACCAACACCATTGCCGAGGGTGAAGTCCAGCAATTGCTGAATATGGGTGATCCCGAAGTCGATCTGCAACGCTATATGCAGGTCATTGAAAACAAAACGGCCAAATTGTTTGAAGCTGCCTGCAGGCTGGGCGCCATCATCAGTGAGCGGCCCTCGGAAATCGAAAACGCACTGGCAGTGTATGGAAACCGCCTGGGCGCCGCGTTCCAGATCGCCGACGACGTGCTGGATTATACCGGCAGTGTTGAGACAATGGGTAAAAACGCAGGTGACGACCTGACCGAAGGAAAACCCACTTTGCCGTTGATTATTGCCCGGCAAGTTTGTGATCAAAAAGAACGTGATGTGCTTGATGCCGCGATTCAAAACGCCGAGGTGGCCGACCTTGCTCCAATCCTTGAAATCATCCGTAAAACCGGCTCTTTGAACTCAGCCATGGACGTGGCAAAAGCCAAGGCATCTGAAGCACACGAAGCCCTCTCTTTGCTGCCCCCTTCGCCCTGGCGCGAGGCGCTTGAACAACTGGCCGATTACAGCGTCAATCGCGACCATTAAAAAAGGGTGGACAACAGC
>JBFFWN010000020.1:0-23733 GCA_041570235.1 Lysobacterales bacterium
TGTAGCGGGCATCCCAATCCCCGGGAGCCAGGAAAAGGTTCTCGTTTTTTGACAATCCCAGCAACACCACAGGCTCAAAATGCCCGGTTTCCCGGTTGCGTGTTAAAACGATCGGATACTCCATCTGTAGTTCACTGAACTCCATTGGAAATACCCGGGCCACGCTGGCCTCAAACCCCTGGCCCCTGCGGTATCCGGGTACGATTTTGATGTCCTTGTGCGTGATATTGTCAAGTAATACGTGATTGCTCATTGAATATTCCGATTATGTTGAGAGCCGGCCGGTACCGGCCGGTTTGTGTATCAGGCCGTCTGCGTCTGCCGGCAGATGCTGTTGAGCAAATTCCGGTTACCGGGCAGACCGCCAATGATCCGGTTGGCCGTTTCATGGTTGTCTTTGAAAAACCGCATGGCTGCTTTCTCGCCGGCCAGGTAGCGGGCATTCTTTCTCACCTGTGTATCAAAACCCATACCATACAAAACATACTGATAGCTTGCTGCCGAAAATATCTCATCCTGGTAGGGAAAGTCATTCAACCAGGGCGACCGGTGCTGCCACAATTCCAGCTGCTCACCGAGGCTGTCCGGAATGGTCTCCCGATTACGGTTGTCAGCCCAGTACTCCGAATCACCCCTCTGGCTGAGTATATAGTGGAGCTTGAGAAAATCAATTATCCGGTTCCAACGGTAACGGAACAGCTTGTTGTAACGTTTGGCTGCCAGTTCCATAGTGCTCCTGTGTGCCGGGCACTGCTCGACGATGAACTGGCCTGCCAGTTCGATCATGACAAGCGCACTGGCTTCCAGCGGTTCAAGAAATCCGGCCGACATGCCCACGGCGACACAGTTCCTGTGCCAGAACCGTTCACGGTGCCCGGGTTCAAACCCAATCTTGCGGGGTTCAAGCGAGTCGAAGCCCGGTCCTTTGGTTGCCTCAACGTACTGTTGCAGAATGCGCAACGCGGTCTCGTCATCGGTATGCGCATCGGAGTAGGTATAGCCGACCCCGCGTCTTGACTGAAGCCCGATATCCCATATCCAACCGGCCGACCTGGCCGTTGAGGTTGTCTGTGATGCAATCGGAGCGTCAGCGTCGGCGTATGGCACCTGCACGGCTAACGCAGAGTTATTGAAAAGCGACCCGACCCTGCTAACAAAGGGAATGGCATAGTGTTGACCGAGCAGCAGGGACCTCAGCCCGGTGCAGTCGATAAACAAATCCCCTTCTATTTCCCTGCCACTGGCTGTGCTCAAGGACCTGATATCCTCATCGGGGGATCCATTGATCTTGGTAATGTGGTCAAGGATGTGATGGACGCCCAAGCGCTTCGTCGCGTGTTCCTGCAATAATACGGCCAATTGACCGGCATCCAGGTGATACCCGTAATTGGCAACAAAGGCATATTCAGGCGTAGCCAACTGTTTTGGCGCCAGGTTGCGGTCACACAGGTAACCCTGGGTACTGACAGCATTTACAAAGCTCACCCGGTCCTTCTGTCCCTGCCAGTAGTTGGCCAGGTTCAATTCGCCGTAACCGGCAGGAGCGCTGAACGGGTGATAATAGTACTCTTCGTCGCTTCCCGTGGCCCAGCCAACAAATTTTGTGCCTTGTTTGAACGAGGCGGAACAGCGGGTCAGAAATTCTGTCTCCGGGATACCAATCATCTTGAGGGTCGTGCGCATGGTCGGCCAGGTTCCCTCACCGACGCCAATGGTGCTGACATCCGGAGACTCGACCAGGGTGATTTCCACCGGGGCCCGGGAGTCTCCGGTCAGTTGACTTGCCAGAAGCCCGGCCATCAACCAGCCGGCGCTGCCGCCGCCCACAATGACTATTTTGTTGACTGAGTCGTTCATCGTTGGATTTTTCTCAAAAAAAAGCCGCTGTAAATACAGCGGCTTCATGGTACTCGCTAGGTAATGCGATTAAAAGCGATAGGTAGCGCCGATGCTGTAGCGCGCACCCCATTGGTTGCCGCGCAGGAACATTTCCGGATAACGGGCATAGGTACGCTGGGTCTCGTTGGTGAGGTTGTAGCCTTCCACGAACACCGTCCAGTTGTCGCTGATGAACCAGTTCAGGTTGGCATCCACCTGGGAGTATGCCTCGGTGAACACGGGCGAGCCGTTGTTAACACCACCGTTGAAGAATTCATCACGCCAGTTGTAGGACACACGCGTCGAGATGTGATCGTTCTCGTAGAACACCGAGAAGTTGGCGCTGTCACTCAGACCACCCAGGGCAAAGAACTCGCCCGCGACCTCGCGATCCACGTCCACGTCACCATCGACGAGTGTCGCGTTGGCCACCAAGCCAAAGCCACTGTCGCCGAAGAGGTGCTGGACCTGGAGTTCCCAACCGGACAATTTACCTTTTTGCCCATTAGAGAACGTGGAGAGCTGGTAGATCGCCAACGGATCGTTCGGCCCACCGGGTATGAAAGTGGTCGGCGGGTTGCCGAGGATTTCATTGGTGCGGGCAAACAACGCCGGATCCGTAACAAGTTCGCCTTCCGCGATCAACTGTTCACGCGCCAGGTTGGCGGCCACACCGATATAGGGATCGGTCAAACCCAGTTCGGGGAATGTGGTGTCAACCGTCGATGAGACGATGAATTTGTCCACGAGCTTGTAATAATAGGCAACCGACACGTAACTGCCCTCAGCATAGTACCACTCCAACGAGAGGTCGAAGTTGTCAGACACATAGGGCTCTAACTCAGGATTACCTGAATTGGCAAAGCGGCTACCCACCTTGGGGTTACCCGGGAAATTGCGGGTAGAACCCATCAGGTCAATTGGCGGCCGGGCGATCGAGCGGCTGTAGGAGAAACGCCCGACCAGCTCATCCGTGAAAGACATATCTAAATCCAGGTTTGGCAGGAAATAGTTGTTGGTAGCGCCTCCGGAAGACAAACGCTTGTCCGGTGACATTTCGTAGCTGAACTCGTTGCCGCCGATCCAGACGATCGACGCCGGTACGGTCTCGCTGCCGGTGGACTTGACCTTGGCCTTCTCGTAGCGCACGCCTGCCACCATGTTAAACGGTATACCGTTGAAGTCATCAGACCAGGTCGTCTGCAGATACAATGACGTGATGGTCTCCTCCAGCTTTGAGTCGCCGGTCAGTGGTCCCGGCCAGAAGTTACCACGGCCATCACCCTGGAAAGCGGCAGGCCAGGACGGCCAGTAAACAGCCCCGCCCAAATATGGATCGTTGGCGCCAACGGTCTCATAGCCGTCGACGAGGGCATCAAAGGGCGCAGTCCAGTACCAGTCGACCGGATAGTTGCCGGAGTTGCCGAAATCGCCCAGCAGACCGCCGAACTCTTCGCGCGTGAAGGTGCTGTCATCCCACCAGGCTGCTGACGTCAACCAGTAACCCGCTGGTAACTGCCCTGAATAGGCGTCTTGCCGACGGAAATCCTGCTTGATGTGTGAGAAGCCGAAATCGATGCTCTGAAGCGCGCCACCATCACCTGTCCAGCTACCACTGAGCTGCAACTGGGTGAGCTCGTTCTTGGTGTTGTAATCGAAGGCTTGCCCGAAAAGGGAGCCGATGTCACTGGCGTACAGCTCGTCCTGAGGCGGACCGCCATTCGGACCTACGAAGCCCATGTCGAAGCGGGGAATACCGCTACCGGAGTAAGAGCCCGTCTTGGTGGAGATATTGGCCACCGCGCAATCTGCCGGGTAGACTGGATCGAAAGCACACCAGGCGCCATCGAAAGAGTTACCGATGATCACGTTGGCGCTGCTGCCCGGAAGGCTACCCAGGCCGGCGCCCTTTGATTCCGATGAGGAATCATGGAAGTCCAGCTCAAAACTCAGATTTTCGGTCGCCTGCCAGTCTATATTGAAGCCGAGGGAATCGTTGGTCTTAAGAGTGTGGTCACGGCCATGTCCGAAAGCATAGTCACCACCTGCTTCGGTCACCTCGGTCCACACGCCACGCTCGTTGATAGCGCCGCCCACGTTGGCGAAGCTACCGGTGCCGCCTGTAAACCAGATTCCGAAGCCTGTTGAATTCTTGGTGAACTCGGTCTCGGAAAAGGTGTAGTCCAGCGTTGCCATTATTGTGTCGGTTGGCGCCCACTGCAGGGTTACCTGCGCGTTGGTGCGCTCACGCTCGTTCTCGGCAAAACCATAGCCGACGTCCTGGGGGTACCACTCACGCCCGTCAGTACGCGCACTGTTATTGGTGACGCCCGCATAGTCTCCGACGTAGCCATTCTCAAACCACTGTGCAACGTGCGCCTCTTCCTCGCGGTTGTGGCGCTCGGAGTAGGAACCGGAGATCGAAATGCCGAAGGTGTCGTCCATAAAGCTCTGGCTGTAGATGCCGGAGACTTCAGGTGTCCACTCGTTGAGGTCCTTGGCGTCGGTGGTCGAGGACTCGTGGTGCGTCTTGGCCGTTGCAACTGCGCGGAAGCCCGGGTTATCGAGGGGGCGCGAGGTGATGATGTTCACCGTGGCGCCAATACCGCCTGACGGCAGGCCGGCACGCGTGGTCTTGTAGACTTCAACCGCCGAAATGCCTTCGGTGGCGATGTCGAGGAAGTCGAATGAGCGACTGCCGGCGGTCGGCATCTGGCGACCATTCAGCAGCGCCAGGTTGAAGCCGGGGCCAAAGCCACGAACGGTGATCTGGGAACCTTCACCGTTGAAACGGTCGATAGATACGCCAGGAATACGCTGCAATGCCTCTGCAAGGTTTGTATCCGGGAAATCGCCGATGTCTTCCGCCGTGATGGCGTCCACCACGCCTGTAGCGTTGCGCTTGCGGTCCATGGATTCGATCAGGCTTCTGCGCACACCAGTGACAACAACCTCTTCGACCATTCCTTCGTTTTCTTCTGCGCCATCATCCTGCGCATATGCATGTGGCAAGGCGCACATGCTCAGGGCCAGCGCGATACTTGCTGATAACGGTGTTTTGCGATAGTTCCAGTTTTTCACGGATGTAATCCCTCAAATTATAATGTTGTTTTGTGCCGGGCGCGATGTAAGCGCTTACTTTTTGACACCCATAAATGGTGTCTAATACTGCTTTTCGCGCCTTCATGTAAGCGCTTTCTTTTTAAGTTAACGCAGTCTAATCCATTGCGTCAAGCCCTTTATAGCAAAAAACATAGAATCCACTCCGCCCTCAAAATTCTCTGATTGCGAAAATATTTGATCACTGACAAAACCACTGCCGCCGTTGAAAAAGAAAATGTATTACCCTTAGAATGTAAACGCTTACAATTTAGCGTGGTCAGGCGCCGGGTGCGCCCAGGTCATTCGCATAACCAAGAAGTGAGACCGATGCAGAAAATGGATAACACCAACCGCGCCGTTACGATACGCACATTGAAGGCGGGAAAACCTGATTTGCGACGATATCTGATAGGCCAATATCCATGGGCAACTAATTTTCTCTATGTTTCACATCAACTCCGGACACATAATGAGTACCGGTTGTATGCCCCGGTTGACCAATCTCAGAATTATTAGAGGCCCCGCACATGAGTGAAAACCTACATCACAAAACCGCTCCGGAAGATCGCATTTCACTGCAACAAAAATCAGCGTACGCGGTCGGTATGCTTGTCAACAACCTGCAGGCGGCAGCGCTGCCCGCAATGGTTGTCATCCTTAACCTGGGGCTGGGTATGGATGTTTTGTGGGTGGGCCTTATCGGCGCTATTCCACGTATTTTTGATGCCATTTCCGATCCGATGCTGGGATATATCTCGGACAATACCCGCACCCGCTGGGGCCGCCGCAGACCGTTTATATTTTCCGGCGCCATCATGGCAGGGGTCATTTTTGCCCTGATGTGGCAGCTGCCTTCAGGGTACGTGGATATCATCGCCAAGACGCCGGTGAAACAACATCAGGCTTTTGCGCCGGAGCAGAAGGAGGCAGCGTTTAACAACGCGGGTGGCGTCATCTTCGATTACGATGCCGGCGCCCGGTCGAATGCAGAGCTTGTTTTTTACGGGCCCGAACAATTGGCAATTAATGAAAGCATGGCAACTAACCTGGGCGGATTTCCCCAGGTTGAAGTCAATGTGGCCCTGCCGGAAACACAAAGCTTCCGGGTAATCTTCAATGAAGCCAGGTCAGCCACTGAAGCTGCCGCCGACCTGCCATCCAGTGGTGGTGGAGATGCCGAGTCGTACTTCATTGACCTCAATCGCCAGGATTCTGAAGACAGCAAGGGCAACCTGTATAAATTCCAGTTGGCGGACCTGCAACGCAGCAACCAGCATGGTAATCAAAACGGCAACCAGGTGCTTGATATCCAGGATATGGATAATATTTCGATCCAGCTCAGCGGCCTGGCTGGCTCGGGAACCGCCACCGTTCATTCACTCAAACTGCGCAAGAGCCAGGATTTCTTTGTGCATTACTTTCGTGTCTTTATGGCCATGTCGATTTTATTCTTTTTGGCCTATACCGTTTTCGCCACTCCCTTTGTGGCTTTTGGCTACGAGATGACATCCGATTACCATGAAAGAACCCGGCTGCATGCATTTGCCAACACCGTTGGTCAACTTGCCTGGCTTGGTGTCCCCTGGTTTTACGCGATCATGGCCAGCAGCCTGTTCAGGGATACCGTCCATGGGGCGCGAACGCTGGCCATCGTGGTCGGTGTGATCGTCGCCGTGCTTGGAATCGTACCCGCCATTTTCCTCCGGGAACGGCAAACCCTGCCGCCCCCAAAAAATGCAGGTCAAGGTTTTGTCAAAAACATGGCGGAATTTCTCAAGGGCATCGTCATCACCTTCAAGTGCAAGCCTTTCGTCAAGATCTGCGGAGCAACCTTCCTGGTTTTTAACGGCTTCCAGCTGGGAATGTCCTTTTCCATCTACGTGATGATTTATTATCTTTTTGGCGGCAATGACGGTGACGCGGGGCAGCTGCTGGGCTGGTTTGGCATGCTTGTTTCCATCTCAACGCTGGCTGTGATTCCGCTGACCGGTTGGATCGCCACCAGGATCGGCAAACGTAAAACCTTTCTGATCACCATCTCGCTCTCCATCGTCGGCTACTCGTTCAAGTGGATTGGTTACAATCCCGACTACCCCTACTGGCTGCTTTACGCGGCCCCTTTTGTTGCCTTCGGAACCGGTTCCCTGTTCACCCTGATGGGCTCCATGATCTCGGATGTTTGCGATTTTGATGAACTGGAAACCCACCAACGCCGCGAGGGTGTATTCGGCGCAATCTACTGGTGGATGGTTAAAGTAGGCATGGCCCTGGCAGGCTTGTTAACCGGTGTTTTGCTGAAAGTATCCGGTTTTGACGTCGCCCTGGGAGCGGCGCAATCTGAACAAACACTGCTGATGATCAGGCTTTTCGATGTGGGTATTCCCATTGTCACTTCACTTGCCGCATTGTGGATCATCGCGTCCTATAAGCTAACCGAAACAAAGGTCTACGATATTCGCAGCGAACTTGAGAACCGTCGCGGTAAAGTCGCTGCAGTCGCCACGGCAGGCGAGGGCCAGTAGCTTGGACACAGGGAGCCGGAAACAGAGACACCAGGCAATATCAGTCAACTTGAATCGGATTAACTCAAAATTTTAAAAATGGCCACCATATACGAAGTATCAAAACTCGCCGGAGTATCGCTTGCGACAGTTTCCCGGGTGATCAATAACAGCGGTACTGTGAGACCAAATACCGCAAAAAAAGTCAACTCGGCGATCGCCGAGCTCGGTTACAGACCTAATTTGTCCGCACAATCCCTCGCGTCAAAAAAGTCCAATTGCGTGGGCGTTCTGATTCCCGAACTTTATGGTCCTTTTTTTGGAATCATGTTGAGCAATATTGAATCTGAACTGCATAAGGCCGGTAAGCGCGTCATCGTTACCGCCGGGCATAGCAATCAGGCCAAGGAGCGTGATTGCATCGATTTTTTGCTGAGCAGCAGCTGTGACGCACTGATATTGCATGTCTATTCAGTACCGCATGAGCTGCTGGAAGAACTGAAAAACGGTTCGGTACCCATTGTCCTTCTGAACAGGCATACCCCCGAACTGGAAGATGATTGTATCTGGCTGGATAATGAGCACGGGGGGTATGAGGCCACCAAGACGCTGCTGGATCACGGACATACCGAACTGGCCTATATTTCAGGCCCCAGTTGGAAAATTGATTCATTCAAGCGGTTGGCCGGTCACAAACGGGCACTTTCCGAACACGGCCTGGTGTATAACGAGAAACTGACCATTGAAGGTGACTTCGAGGAGGCCAGCGGCAAGAAGGCCATGAAAAAACTTATCGACCAGGGAATTCCGTTCACCGGCCTGGTCTGCGCCAATGACGAAATGGCGGCAGGCGCAATGGGGGTTGCCCGCTCACGCGGCATAAAAGTACCCGATGATCTATCGGTCATTGGCTATGACAATGTTTTTTTTACCGACTACCTGAACCCGAAACTCACTTCCATTGGTTGCTGTATCAGTGATATGGGACAAATGGCAGCGCGCATGGTGTTGAAAAAAGCCTACGGCGCAGAGGGCCTGACCATTCAAAATTCCTTTAAACCGAACGTGGTTATGAGGGAATCCGTGAAAAGACTAAAATAACATGACAAAACAAACACGTTACACGATCAGGGTTGCCCTCATCGTTGCCCTGGGCGGTTTCCTTATGGGCTTCGATGCTTCCGTAATTTCCGGGGTCGTGGGTTTTATCGGGCCTGAATTTAATCTGACCAAAATCCAGATTGGCTGGGCGGTGGCATCACTGACCCTGACAGCCACACTTGCAATGATGGTCTCCGGCCCGCTCAGTGACCGTTTTGGTCGCCGCCCGGTGCTGATGGTGGCAGCGCTGCTGTTTACCATTTCCGCCTTTGCTTCCGCGATGGCGCCCGACTACCTGACACTTGTCTTAGCCCGCATGCTGGGTGGTCTTGGTGTCGGCGCCGCATTGATCATTGCACCGATGTATATTGCAGAAATTGCGCCGGCCGATGTCAGGGGCCGCATGGTCTCGTTCAATCAGCTCAACATCGTGATCGGTATATCGGTTGCATACTTCAGCAATTACCTGATCCTCAGCCTGGGCCAATCCGACCTGGCATGGGCACAATCACTGCGACTGGGCGACTGGAACTGGCGCTGGATGCTCGGTATTGAGGCGCTGCCCGCCATCGTGTATTTCTTTGCGCTTTTCAGTGTGCCGGAAAGTCCGCGCTGGCTGGCAATGCGTGAAAGGGCAGGTGAGGCACTTGAAATACTGACGCGCGTCAGCGGTAAAACGCGGGCCGAAGCCGACCTGAGTGCAGTACAGCAAGCATTGCAAGCTGAGGCGCTACAGGAAAAAGGCACTGTAAAGGAGCTTTTGGTACCGGCCATGCGTCTTGTCATGACCATAGGTATCGTTATTGCCATTCTGCAACAGATCACCGGAATCAATTCGGTGTTTTTCTATGCACCGATGATTTTTGAACAATCCGGTATTGGCACCGATGCCGCGTTCATGCAGGCCGTGCTGGTGGGTATCGTCAACCTGGTAGCAACCATTGTGGCGATTTTGTTGATTGACAAGCTCGGCCGGCGCCCCCTGATGATTGCGGGGCTGGTTATCATCGCCAGCAGCATGTTGTTGCTGGCCTATGGTTTCGGTACAGCCGGGGTTGGTGCTGATGGTGAATTGACGAATATGAGCCCCGGCCTGATCCTGTTTGCCATTCTCAGCTTTGTGGCCGGATTCGGCATTTCGCTTGGGCCTGTCATGTGGGTATTATTTTCAGAATTGTTCCCCAATCGCATCAGGGGTATCGCCATTTCATTCTGTGGCCTGATCAACTCCGGTGTCAGTTTTATTGTACAGTTGGTCTTTCCGTGGGAACTGGAGCATTTTGGCCCCTCAATGACCTTCCTGATTTATGGCTCATTCGCCATTATCGGCCTGGTTTTCGTCTTGCGAGTGCTTCCCGAGACCAAGGGCCGCAGCCTTGAGGAACTCCAGCGTGAGTTGGTTTCGAACAAATGACATTCCAAAGCCCGCCTCATTACGACCCTTTGTCGCCTGGCTGATCTGTTTTTATGCAGCGTGGCTGTGGTTGGTTTTTTCGGGAGATTACTCGCAAACAGTTTTCAGTCACTGGCCAATGGCCGCTGCCATGGCAGCCGGCTCATACCTGGCAGGCTCCACTCCGATGGGCGGAGGTACGGTAGGTTTTCCGGTGTTGGTGCTGCTGATGGATATGCCGGCCACCCTCGGCAGGGATTTCAGTTTTGCAGTACAGGCCATTGGTATGACCAGCGCCAGTATCTACATCCTCTGTAAGCGGCAGGAACTTGAATGGCCAATGTTGCGCGCGGCCCTGCCCGGCGCGCTTTTGGGTACGCCGTTGGGCATTCTGTTTATCGCACCGCTGGCAAGCGACCTGTTTATCAAGTTGTTATTCGCTGCCATGTGGTGCAGTTTTGGTCTGTTACACCTGCGCCGTATCAATGAAATCATCTCATACGAAGGCATGACACCGCATGATATCGCTTTCGATCACAAGGTTGGATTTATCGTCGGCCTGCTTGGCTCGATGACCATCGCCAGCATCACCGGCGTCGGTATCGACATGATGATCTACATGGTGCTGGTATTGTGGTGTCACGCTGATCTGAAAATTGCCATTCCAACGTCGGTGGTCCTGATGGCATTTACATCCCTGGTGGGTATAGCAACCAAGCTGGCTTTGGGCTCTGTTGAACCTGGCACATTTGAAAACTGGCTGGCCGCCGCACCGGTGGTCGCCATAGGCGCACCTTTTGGCGCCATGGTGGTCAACAGGATTGGCCGGCGCCCAACCCTTTTACTGGTCTCGGTTTTATGCGTATTGCAGTTTTTCTGGACACTGATACACGAGAAGGCTTCATTGACGATATGGAATTTCAGCGCCACCCTGGCAGGCCTGCTGCTGTTCCTGCTTGTTTTCCAGGAAATGTATCGTCACGGTTACCGCCTGGCGCGCCGCATCCCAAAGCAGAAACCCGGCGGCTGATGTAAGCGCTATTTTGCCATATCAGTGGGCCTTGCGGGGCTCGCCGCAAATTTCTCGGGGGCAATGGCAAAGCAGATCCCCGAATCCGCTGCTCGCAACCGCGAGCATGTCGCATATGCCATTCTGCATGTGTTCGAATCATATTAGATGTCTTACAATTGATACCAATGATAAAAAGCAACATGAAAGCCGCCGACTGGCACAAGGTCAGTGCCGTCGAGGCAACCCGGCAGCTGGATGTTGATCCACGGACCGGTCTCAGCTCAAAAGAAGCCGGAGCGCGCCTCAGAGAGTTCGGCTTAAACCGCTTGAGGGAGACACCACCTCGCAGCCGTTGGTTGTTATTGGCAGACCAGTTCAAGGGTTTGTTGATCCTGGTACTGATTGGAGCGGCCATACTCGCCGCTACAATAGGCGACGTGGCAGACGCGGCCGTGATATTGGTGGTGGTGTTGATCAACGCATACCTTGGGTTTAGCCAGGAACATCGCGCCGAGCAATCACTCGCAGCATTGAAAAGGATGCTCGCCCCGACCGCCGAAGTACGCCGAAACAGTGAAACCGTGACCCTGTCAGCTGAAAACCTGGTGCCCGGGGATATTGTACTGCTCGGTCCCGGTGATCGCGTACCGGCAGATGGCCGGGTCATCGCTGCACATGGTTTTGAAGTGGATGAGTCTTCATTGACCGGCGAGTCGCAAACCGTGGGTAAGCAGGTTGAATCATTACCCGGTGAAGACGTGCCGCTGGCAGAGCGCGCCAATCTTTTTTACATGAATACCACGGTCACACGCGGTCGCGCCGAAATGGTGGTCACTGCGACCGGCATGAACACCCAGCTGGGCCTGCTGGCAGACATGCTCGGCTCCGCTGAAGAATCACCTACGCCCCTGCAGGTGCAACTCGATGACCTGGGCAAACGACTGGCGCTGATCGCCGGTATCGTGGTGCTTTTCATGTTGATCGCAGGCCTGCTACGTGGCGAACCATGGACCCAGATGGTTTTAACCGCCATCGCGCTGGCCGTGGCGGCCATACCAGAGGGTTTACCGGCGGTGGTAACGGTCACCCTGGCGATCGGTCTGCAACGCATGGCCCGCAACCGGGCCATCGTCAAGCGCCTTGCCGCAGTGGAAACACTGGGCTGTACCACGGTGATCTGCACTGACAAGACCGGCACCCTGACGGTCAACCAGATGACAGCCCGCCAGATTTACACCGGTGGCCAGACTCTGCAGGTCAGTGGTCAGGGTTACGATGCCCAGGGAGAGATTATCAGCAACGATGGGGGCCTGCCGGACCTCGATGCCCTGCTGCTGACCATCACCTTATGCAACGACAGCCAGTTACGTGATGGCAAAGTCAACGGCGACCCGATGGAGGGCGCCCTTCTGGCTGTTGCCCTCAAAGGTGGGGTGGACGTTACAAAACTCAGGGAAGACTGTCCCCGGATCGCCGAAATCCCCTTCGATACCAAACATAAATTCCAGGCCACGTTTCACCGCATTGACGATCGCGTTCGTATATTGGTGAAGGGCGCTCCGGACATCCTCGTCGATAAATGCACCATGGTTTATGACGAAAGCGGTGACAGACCACTTGACGCAAATGAATACAAGGCCATTGAAGAAGCCAATGAAGAGATGGCGGCGACCGGCCTGCGAATCCTCGCAGTTGCCTGGTCTGAAATACCCGCAAAGGATTTTGACCCAGGTGGTGATTTAGCGGTTCATGTTCACAACCTGGCCTTTACCGGACTGGTCGGCTTTATGGATCCACCACGGCCCGAGGCCCGAGAGGCCATTGAGCTATGCCACAGGGCCGGTATCTCGATCAAGATGATTACCGGTGACCAGAGAATCACCGCCACTGCCATTGCCCATGAGCTGGGCATCAGGGGGGAGGTCATCACCAGTGCAGAGCTCGACAGGCTGGATGACGCCCAACTGGCCGGAAAAATTGATGACCTGGGTGTTTTCACCCGTGCGACGCCCGAACAGAAGGTCCGAATCGTACATGCCCTGAAAGCAAATAATCACGTCACGGCCATGACCGGCGACGGCGTCAACGATGCCCCTGCCCTTAAAACTGCTGACATCGGAATTGCCATGGGGCAATCCGGCACCGATGTGGCCCGCGAAGCCGCCACCATGGTGTTGACCGATGACAATTTCGCCACCATCGTCAGGGCGGTCAAGGAAGGCCGTACCATTTATGACAATATCGTCAAGTTTGTGCGTTTCCAGCTTTCCACCAATATCGGCGCCATTCTGACCGTGCTGGTGGCGCCTTTTATGGGGCTGCCGCTGCCGTTCACGCCGATTCAGTTATTGTGGGTGAACATCATCATGGATGGGCCACCCGCCATGGCCCTGGGCGTGGACCCACCACATATGGATACCATGAATGCAAGGCCGCGCAAAACCAACGGTCGCATCCTCAAATTGCGCCTGCTGGGAAAACTGATAGTTTATGGCGCCACCATGATGGTCGGCACACTGGGCGTTATGTGGTGGGGTCTGCAACACGGCAGCATGCAATACGCGCAGAGCATGGCCTTTACCACCTTTGTGCTGTTCCAGGTGTTTAATGCGTTCAACGCGCGCGTAACAAAACGAAGCATCTTTAATTCAAACTTCTTCCGAAACCGCATGTTATGGATGGCGCTGGCGGGCGTTTTGATATTGCAGGTGTTGGCGGTGGAATGGCCGCCCGCACAGGGTATTTTCAAGGTCGAGCGCCTGACCCTGAATGACTGGTTATTGGCCACCGCGGTAGCAAGTTCGGTCGTTGTATTGGAGGAATCACGCAAGCTGTTGTTACTGATATTCAGGTCAGTTACCGGTCGATCCACCTGATCAACAACAACAGCAAAAAACGTCATCGCCGCGAAAGCGGGTACGTCCCTCCACCAGCAGAGCACCAAAACCTCTGAACCAATAAAAAAAGAGCAAGCCCAACAAAAATTCCCAGCCCATTGACCAAAATATCCAGGAAACTGGCATCCCTGGAAGGAATAAATACCTGCACAAACTCCATCAAAACGCCAAAACCCAGGGCAAGCTGCGGGGCAATGAATACTGAGCGACGTGAAAAAATGCCAGAAAGCGAAAAGCACAACAACGCATAGCACAGGAAATGCCCCAGGCGGGGACTCTCACGCAAGGTCATTGAGACCGAGGTTTTACTAATCAATAAAAACTCGGCAATCAGCTGATAAATCGCGGCAAAGGTCTCACGGCTCGTACAGCTGGCCACGGCAATCACAACACACATGCTGATCGAACCCAGATAGAACAACAGCAAACTGAATTTACCCTGCCCTTGCCCCATCATTTTCAACCCGGCTTCCACCAGTTGACCACCTGTGCTGGTGGCAAATACCAAGGGGATGGAAAAGACTCCGCTCCCCGATTAATACCGTAGTGTACTTCCTCGCCATTTGCCCTACGGATCAGCAAAATTAAGCCAATTCCTAAGGCAGCAACGAACTGAAGTAACTGATGGTTGGTGCAAGACCTTCATCCAGGGTTATTTTCGGACTCCAACCCAGTTCAGCCATGGCCTGGCTAATATCAGGTTGCCTTTGGGTCGGATCATCCTCTGGCAGGGGTTCGTATATGATTTTTGAGCTTGACCCGGTCATTGTGACGACCTTTTCTGCCAACTCCCTGATAGTGAACTCACCGGGGTTGCCCAGGTTGACAGGGCCGGCCAGTTCTTCTTTGGAGTTCATCAGCCTTATCAGACCGTCTACCAGGTCATCCACATAACAGAAAGAGCGGGATTGGTTGCCATTGCCATAAATGGTGATGTCTTTGCCGGCCAATGCCTGCACGATAAAGTTCGACACGACTCTGCCGTCATTGGGCAGCATTTTGGGGCCATAGGTATTGAAGATCCTGGCCACTTTAATCTTCGTGTTGTGTTGGCGGCGGTAGTCGAAGAAAAGGGTTTCTGCGCAACGTTTACCCTCGTCGTAACAGCTTCTTATACCGATGGGATTGACGTTACCCCAGTAGCCCTCGGTTTGCGGGTGCACTTTCGGATCGCCGTATACCTCGGATGTCGATGCCTGCAATATACGCGCGCCGGTTCGCTTGGCCAGGCCCAGCATGTTGATCGCGCCATGTACGCTGGTCTTGGTGGTTTGTACCGGGTCGCGCTGGTAATGGATCGGCGATGCAGGGCAGGCCATGTTGTAAATCTGGTCAACTTCCACGTAAAGCGGAAAGGTGACGTCGTGGCGGAGGAGTTCGAAATTCGGATGATCCAGCAAATGCACGATGTTCTTGCGGGTGCTGGTATAGAAGTTATCTACGCAAAGGACATCGTTGCCCTCATTCAAAAGTCGCTCCGATAGGTGCGAGCCAAGGAAACCGGCACCGCCGGTGATCAGGATTCTTTTTGCGGGTGTCTGCATTTTTGGTCTATGTTCGCTGGTGTTGAGTCCCATAGTTTAGCACTGTCGTCACCTTAAGGAAGACCGCGCTATGGCAATTTTCATGTGCCATCGCGACCCGGGAAACGCCCACGCGTCCGACATGCGCCCGGCATGTACAGCTAAAACAGCCCAATGGTCGCGACTTCATATTTCAACTATGTGACCGGCTCACGCGTTTGCGGCAGACGTTGATCTGCTCCCTCGAGGAACAGGCAGGTCTGCATGCCGGTTAAAATGACCTATATGCCTATGAATGGGAAAGAATATTCTGTTTAGGTATCCGCCCTGATGAAATATTCGACCTAAGGGCGATATGCCTTGCTCCTGATCATCATGGGCGCCCACAAGGCATGCGCCAGTGCCCGCCGCATCATGTCCTCGTCAGGGTTTGGGTCGGTGTGTAGCTCCATGCCCGGTTCATACAAAAATGACCGCATTGGCAAATTGGGCTGCAATACCACTAACCTGCCCGGCTCCAGCCAGCCCTGGAGATCATGAAACTGCATCTGCGCACGACCAGCGCCATCAAGATATCCTGCCTGGGTAAGATCATATCCTATGGCGGGGTGCCGGCTGTCGATACCCATCAAAGAAAGCAGGGTCGGTAGCAGATCGATTTGGCTGACAATACCAGGCACCCGCCGGGGCTCAACGCCACTACCTATAATTACGCCCGGCACATGAAACCGCTCGACAGGTATAAGGTTGGCGCCCTTCACCCGCGAGTTGTGATCCGAGACCACCAAAAATATCGTGTTGTCATAATAAGTGGATGAACGCGCCAGCTTCAAAAACTCACCCAGTGCATAATCGGCATAAGCCACCGCCATCTCTCGCGCAGCATCGGGGCCGGTTCTTTTTTTGACTCGTCCTTCAGGTATTTCAAACGGCTTGTGATTGCTGGATGAAAACACCAGGCTGAAAAACGGTTGGTCACCCCTGGCAGATAGGTATTCATGGGTTTTTTTAAACAGGTCTTCGTCCGAAACACCCCAGGTGGACACAAACTCGGGGCTTTCGAAATCCTTCTGGTCGATAACCGTCTGAAAACCATTGTTCATAAAAAACCGCCGCATATTGTCAAAGTGGGCCGAGCCGCCATATATAAAGCTGGTCTCATAGTTTTGCCTTGCCAGCAGGTCGGCCATGGTAAAAAAGCCTTTTTGGGTTTCTGCCAGTTTCACCACGCTACGCTTAATGGTTGGCGGAAAACCTGAAATAACAGCCTCGATGCCGCGCACCGAACGCGTACCGGTGGCATAGAGTTGCTCAAACCAGATACCCTCGTTGGCCAACGCATCCAAATTGGGCGTAAGATCTTTACCACCCAGGCTACCGACAAACTCGGCACCGAGACTTTCCTCGAGAACAATCACCAGGTTCAACGGTTTTTCCAGGCGTCTGCTGGCCATTTGTTGATGCATCGAAGGCGTATCGCTTTGCAGGTCTACCTTATCCACCAGCCCGGCGGTTTCGGTGACGATACTCAGTACCTCGCTTTTATTCATTCGGCCATAACTGCCCGAGGCACGCTTTGAGTCGCGGTTTTGTTCATAAATAGCGTATATCAGGTTATAGGGTGAATTCAGCGCCAGTTGGTTGACCATGGAATCGGTCGTAAAAGCAACGGTGCTGGGGTTGGCCGGATGATGATCGAGCGTGGAGCGGATCATTGCGAATATCATGACCACCAGAACAGGCATCAATAATAGCGACCCAATAATTGACAGACCTGCAGGTTTGATAGTTAACGTGCGCGATAGACGCCATGCCAGCACACCAAAACCCATGGTCACTGCAGCCGTCACCACCATCAGCAGGCCATATGAAGCCAGCAGCATCCCCAAAACCTCCTGCGGATACTTCAGGTACTCCACGTAGATATAGTTTGGCCGGGCATCGTATTGATCAATATAGGGAATGGTGCCCATTTCGACCCAGACAACAAACACCGTCGCCACTGTCATGTAAAAACGCCAGAACTTTGCAGCCCATTTGCGACCTGCTGTCCACGGCGCGGCCAGCAGGGCCGGGCCAAGCACCATGCCCATCAACACGAGATCAAAACGTATTCCCTGGATGAGAATAAAACCGATACCATCGGTCACCACTACCCTGTCCCAATACCAGGCAATAATGACCAGGCGCGACAGGCTCAGCACCAGCAATAACAACATCATCACGCGGGCGGGCGCCGCCAGTGAGCGGAAAGCAGCGCTTGTACTATGGATCAGGCTTTTGGTCATTTAGGCGTGTCGGAGATACGAATTAAACGAAAATAGTTAAACTTCTGTTGATTGCCAGCCGGGGTAATGTGGGTTTCATGACCCGTCTCAACCAGCTCAAAACCCGGCCCCAGGGCAGCCATTAATCTATGGGAGTCATATTGAACAATGTCAAGCCCACTGCATTTTAGCGGCCCATCAATGGCAAACGCCATGATAATCAGCTGACCACCCGGTTGAAGCGCCTTTTTGAGTATGGCCACATACGATTTTCGATCTTCCGGGTCTGTTAAAAAGTGAAAAACAGCACGATCGTGCCACATTGCGTATGGTCTGGGTGGTGTGAAAGTGGTGATGTCCTGTTCCAGCCATTGCACACGCAAGGCCTTGTCCGCCAGGCGCTTTTTGGCGTGTTCCAGGGCGGTCGCAGAAACATCCAGAACACTGATATCGCTGTAGCCGGCTTCACATAACTTGTCCACGAGCCCGGAAGCACCGCCACCAACGTCAATTATCGGGTCAGTCAACTCCACACCGGCATTACCAATCAAACGCAGGGAAAGCGCCGGATTCTCCTGGTACCAGCTCACCTCCCGGGGCGACTTATTACGGTATACGTTTTCCCAATGTTGTTTACGGTCGGACATTAAGGGCTCCATGCGAAGGCGCAAAAGGCGTTAATTATACCAATCGGTGGGGTCTGTCATGTAACAAGCCACTTCTTTTCGGCTGTGCGAATATGGAACCTGACAAAGTCATCCCGGGCCCGCGAATAACGGAACCCGGGACAGCGTGTTTAATCGCTATACCTCAATCAGACTTCGTGGCCGTACGTGCTTCGTTCAGGGCTGAGGTCAGCGCCTTGGCCCACACGGTGATCATTCTTTTTGCATCCGCGCGGTTGCTGACCTTGGTGCGCCATTGCATGTAGCCCTGGCGCCAGTCACGTTGCCTGTCGGTGGCCTTGGCGATTTTGTCGTTGGTGACCGAATCAAAAAGCTCGAGATTCAGGGTCATCTCACCGGCCGATTCCGAGTAGCTATAGACGCGACTTGCCGACTGTATGTCCGGCGCAAATACATCAAGATCGACGATGGCCGGCTTCACCAGCAATACGTCTTCACCCGGCGCATCTGCCATCTCGTAACCACCTGCCACCAGCTCCCTGGTCATGATGTCTTTGAACAGTTCGGCAACTTCTGCCTCGATTTTCTCCATGTCGCTGTCTTTGACACGCAGTGAAGAGATGCCGCGGTTCTGGTCTCTTTTCCAGTTTTTCCTGAAAGCGACGGTGGCGTCCATCAGCATCACTTTGTTATACACACTCAGGTCCGCACCCGGGTCAGCATAAACCGTGGCCAGATCTGTATCTTTGACCAGCTCCATGCCTTCATCATTGAATTCGGGCAACTTCTTTTTTGCCCAAACCGGGGCGACTGCCATCATGCCAATCAGCAATGCGATCATGACCAATGAAATGCTATTGCGGGTCATTTTTATAACTCCTGTTACTGGTTGATTACGCCCATTAATCGAAAACTCTTATAAACACCAATACGTTATTGACCACTCAAAATTGGGTTGGTTCGCAAAGGCTGCTTTCCCTGCCAGTGTTGTAAATACAGCCAGGGTTTTCAGGGGATAGCGAAGCTCTTCCTCGCAATGTGGTTTGTATTTCTACCTCCGGCACGAAATTCATATAAACTCCCACCAATCACCATACCATCAGCATCCGGATTTCCAATGACAATCAGCTTCAACGAACTCGGCCTTAAAGCCGCCCTCATCAAGGTCCTTGAGGAGGTCGGTTACGAAACGCCTTCACCCATCCAGGCGCAAACCATCCCATTGCTATTGGCGGGTAAAGATGTGGTGGGCCAGGCGCAAACAGGTACCGGTAAAACGGCGGCGTTTGCCTTGCCGATACTCTCACGTCTCGATTTGAAACAGAAAAACCCCCAGGTGCTGGTGCTTGCACCCACGCGTGAGCTGGCAATACAAGTGGCCGAGGCATTTCAGACATACGCCCACCACATGAAAGGCTTTCACGTATTGCCAATTTATGGCGGACAGGATTACAGCGTGCAGATACGCGCACTGCAGCGTGGGGTTCACGTGGCGGTTGGTACGCCGGGACGGGTGATGGATCATATCCGCCGCGGCACACTGGTGCTGGACAGCCTCGCCACACTGGTTCTGGATGAAGGCGATGAAATGCTGCGAATGGGCTTTATCGATGACGTTGAGTGGATTATCGACCAAACCCCCAAAGACCGGCAAATCGCACTGTTTTCCGCCACCATGCCCAAACAGATCCGGCGGATTGCCGAACGTCACCTGCGTGATCCGGAACACGTCACCATCGAGGTCAAGACCACCACGGCTGAAACCATCCGCCAGCGTTACTGGCCGGTACAGGGGTTTCACAAGCTCGATGCGCTTACCCGCATTTTGGAAGCAGAACCTTTTGACGGTATGTTAATTTTTGTGCGCACCAAGCTCGCGACGGTTGATTTGGCGGAGAAACTCGAGGCCCGCGGCTACGCCGCAGCCCCCCTCAATGGAGACATACAGCAAAAGCAACGCGAACGGACCGTGGACCGGCTCAAACAGGGTAAGCTGGATATCCTCGTGGCAACCGACGTGGCAGCACGCGGCCTGGATGTGAAGCGCGTCAGCCACGTGGTCAATTATGACATTCCCACCGACACCGAGGCCTATGTGCACCGGATTGGCCGTACCGGTCGCGCCGGACGTGAGGGAGATGCGATTTTATTTGTTACGCCGCGTGAAAAACGCCTGTTGTATGCGATCGAAAACGCCACCCGCACAAAAATTGAGATCATGGACCTGCCATCCACCGATGATATCAATAACAAGCGTATTCAGAAATTCAAACAAAGCATCACCGATACGCTGGAAAGCGTCGACCTGAGCATGTTTACCAAGCTGATCGAAGAATATCAGCAGCAACAGGGTGTAAGCCCGCTGCAAATTGCCGCCGCACTTGCTCAACTCAGCCAGGGCGATGCGCCCTTCCTGTTGCCCAGCAAACCGCAGCCTGCATCGCAGCCGGGTTGGGGAAAGGAAGATCGTAAACCGCGCAAAGACAAGGGTCGGAAAGCAGATGATTCCAATGCCAAGGGCAGACGCCGGCCCTCACAGGATTTCAAAAACGAAAGCCCACCCGAAGAGGGAATGGAGCGCTACCGCCTGGCAGTTGGCCACGATGATGGTGTAATGCCCGGCAATATTGTTGGCGCGATTGCCAACGAGGCCAATATCGGTGGCAAGCATATCGGCCGAATCAATATCCATGACAGCTATACCCTCATTGATCTGCCGGTTGGCATGCCGGAAGAGACTTTGCAGACGCTAAAGAACGTCTGGGTCTCGGGTCGAAAGCTGGGTATCAGTCGCCTGGGTGACCAGAAAACGGGCGGAGATACGCTCGTGGCATCACCGAAAGCCAGGAAGAAAAGGGATTCTTCAAAGGGTCGTTCGTTTAAGAAGAATGAGGGAAAAACCCGGAGAAAGGTGCGGAAATGATGTTTCGCCCTGGGGTTTAGGGCTTAGATCCTTTCTTTACACTATGGTTAGCCAAAAAAAAGGGCGCCGATAATAACGGCGCCCGTTCTTTCTAAATTATTGTTTTTTTTAGACAGCTTTAACCTTGGTCGCGCAGGGGCCTTTCTGACCTTCTCCTACTTCGTACTCAACCTGCTGTCCGTCACTCAAAGTTGCATATCCGTCCATCTGGATTTCGGAGTGATGAACAAACAAATCTTTCCCACCGTCTTCCGGTGTGATGAAGCCATAACCTTTGCCCGCATCAAACCACTTAACTGTACCTATACTCATAACCTTTCTTCCTTAATAAATTTTAAATAACAATGTCTATCCCCGGATTTTGCGTCGCCGCAAAAAACCTCAGCAGCACGGATTACTCAAGATATTCCGATCGCTGACTTCTCTTTACGCTTTTGATAAGAACCGTAAAACGCCAATTGTACCACGGTTACGCGTAATCATATGGTTTTAAATGACCTTTTTATGATGTCTCGGACAGTTTGGTCCTTTCTGCAATGACGAATTCGGTCAATTTTGCCTTGATGCTGGCATAACTCTCGGCCAACGCGACAATGCGATTATAGCGCGCCAGGCTCAGGTTTTCAGATTGGATTGCATCAACGACCTCTTCTTCAGGTCTGCTCTCGCTGGTCATTTTCTGAACTTTGATCCAGGCTTTTGCAAAACGATGTAATTCCTCTTCTTCCGGCACGTCCCGCGGAGGTTCACCACCATTGGTTGCAATCAAGGCAAACTCCTCGTCGAAGTACCCATTCTTTGGCAGGTCACCCATGATGCTGCGGATGGTAGCTTCGTTGTCGGCCTGTATGCTGCGCCAGAACTTATGCCGGCCATAGCCCGCAGCACCACCTATCTGGCCGTCCTTGCCGCCATGGCGCAACGCTTCCAGGTCGCCATTCCGGGCACAGGTTACATGTTTAAAATGCGTCCCAACAGGGGTCTCCAGCCAACACAACATCTTGTCCCGGTCTTCTTTTTTATAACTGCGTTTTTCGTTAAGACCCTGCCTGACAATTCGCAGACGGGATTCCTTCTGCAGCGTCAGCCTTTCACCTGAAACCGACATGGGATCCAACTCGAGCACATCTTCCCCGTTGACCGACGCCTCATCAACGCCCTCCGCCTCGGTGGGCTTTTCGATTGCCACTGCAGTGATACTCAAAAACAGAATTAAAAACGCTGAAACCCTTATCATTGGAACCCCCTGAATCAACATTACCGGACCTTGAAAAGACCAGTATAAACATGAAAAATCGTGCCTGCCCAAGCCAAAGGTAATAGCCTATAAATTCAATTGCAAACCGGCTAAACAAAAGCGCCTGTCAGGAGGGTAAAACATAAAAATAAACCGAAATAAAATGACAGAAACTGCCGAGCAGGACAAACAGATGAAAGATCGCATGGTTGAAAGGGATTTTCTTGATCGAGTATAAAACCGCCCCGGTGGTATAGGCCAGGCCTCCGGCAAACAGCCAGACCAGGCCATTTAACGGCAAATTGCCGATCATGGGCTTTATCGCGAGAATGATCATCCAGCCCATGAAAACATACATCAGCGTAGATAACAGGTTGTATTTACCGGTGTGGAAAAGTTTCAGAATCACCCCGGTCACTGCCATTCCCCAACTCAGGGCAAAAATGGTCCAACCGATCCAGCCATCAAGGACGATCAACGTGTATGGCGTGTAGGTGCCGGCGATCAACACGTATATCGTCGCATGATCAACGATTCTCAGACGGGCGCGGATCCTGGGATCACTGGCGCTGTGATAGATGGTTGATGACGCATAAAGGGCTATCAGGCTTAACCCGAAGATAGCCACGCTGACATAGTGCCAGGCGTCGTTATCGGGAATTGCCTTTATCACCATCAGCACCAGCGCCACGATGCTGAGGACCAGGCCAATGGCATGTGAAATGATATTGGTTTTTTCTTCCAGGGGCGGGTAATGCTGTGTTCCGTGTTCGTCGGTCATAGGTTCAGGTTCATCTATCGACTCTCTTATTTTCATAATTTGCCATCAGAATACCCGAAAAAATCAGCAGGCCGCTGGCTACATGCAACAGGCCGATCTGCTCGCCCAAAAAGTACCAGGCCAGCACACCGCTGAATATGGGTATCGTGTAATAGACCATGCCGGCTTTTGATGCACCGATAAGCAGTATCGATTGATTCCACAGCATATAGGAGACCAGCGACGCAAAGATACCCAGGTACAGTATCGAGGCAATGGCGGAGGCGTCCATCAGGGCCGGACCAACCACGCTGTATTCCCAAGCATAAAATGGCAGCAACAGCAGGAAACCCAGCATAAAAGTGCTTAACTGGAACGCCCATACGCCCAGTTTTTCAGGTTTTTTGATCAACAGGATACTGTAAAGGGCAAACAGCATTGCCGCGATCAGCATCCACAAATCACCGATCGTAAAAGACAGGTTTATCAGGCTGGAAATCCGGCCGCGTATAA